>CAIPDP010000091.1 GCA_903863845.1 uncultured Mucilaginibacter sp.
CCGTTGATCAATACCCCATCGCCATAAAATAATATCTGCACAGCGCTTAGTTCCGGTGGATGTTCATTCCTGATGGTTATTGCACGGTAGTAATCCCTTACCAGGTCATCGATCTCAATATTATCCGTTTTCATTTGAACATTTGTTTTAAATTTTCCCAGAAAGAACTAATGCCTATATAAACCGAATTTCCTTTCAGCTCAACCGGGTAAGTATTTACAAAATCGTTTTGCCCCGCTTTCCCCTTCCCTGTCCGCAGGTCGAACGAATAACGATGCAGCGGGCATACTATATTTCCGTCTTTGCACCAGCCTTGTGACAGATCGCCACCGGCATGAGGGCATTTCGAGCCAAGCGCAAAAACCTCACCATCATACCCCACCAGGCAAACCGACTTTCCGCCAACTTTTACCCGTTTGATGAAAGTTTGTCCGTTAAACTCAAAATCAGGAACCAAATACCACTCCACTACTCAAAAATCGATCTTCAGGTTCATAACCGAAGGGTTTTTTATGATCTCCTCCATATTAGTTTGCAGGATCACATGTTTATGGTCGGCAGATAAAACCGCCTTTGAATTGTATAATTTTTTAACAGGTTTAGCAAAATTTAAAACCACCTTATAGGGCATGTCGATCAACATTGCCTTAGCCATAACAAATGTTGATTGCGTCTTCTTCAAAAACGCATTGAATTTTGCTTTATCAATGATACGATAAAATTTATGCGGAGTAACCTCATAAGCATAATAATCCTGCCCGCCTAATAACTGTTGTGCATCAAAGCCATTTAGGTTTTTATCTGCTTTTGATACCGTACGGATATTGCTTTGCGACTCAATTTTTGAAATATTTTGCAAATAATATTGAAGATCGGCGGCATTCTTCGCCTCGTGCGAAATACTGATCTTCATAATATTCTTTGGCAGGTTCATTTGTACCGATAAATTACTGCTTTTAGCCAGGTTTACCTGGTCAATGGTCATGCGTTGCTGGGTGCTATCGGGCATAGCACTATAAAAATTGAGTGTCGTGTCTCTGGCAGCATTAAACTGAGGCGTAGCTTTGATCGAATCGGTCATCAGGTTCATTAATACGGAAACAGCCTGCCCCATATCAAAAGTATAGGCAACCTTGCAGGAGCCATCCGCCTTAAAATCATAGTGTTCGACCACGTCTACACAGGAACTGAGAGAAATTAAAGCCAGCAAGAAGATGAAAAGGAAACGTTTTCTCATAGGCGGATTTTTAAGTAATACTAGTCAATTTCGATGAATTATCAAATTAATTTTTGGAGTCGAAAAGTCCGGAAGTCCGAAAGATGGATTTGGTATTGATTGGAGATGGAGCGGTTCACAAGGATAACCGTTTTGTTACCCTCAATAAAAAACACAAACCCCAAACACGCTTTCGGACTTCCGGACTCCCGACTTTCGGACTCCTCCTGACTTTCCAACTAAAAAAGTATCTTTGCCCACTGAAATTATGGCAAACCAGGTACCGGAAGATGGCACAATGCTTCCTTTGATGGAAGAATTTTACACAATACAGGGCGAGGGATTCAATACCGGTAAAGCGGCTTATTTTATTCGCCTGGGCGGCTGTGATGTAGGCTGCCACTGGTGCGATGTAAAGGAAAGTTGGGACGCCGAACTACATCCGCTTACTCACGCCGATCAGATCGTACAGAACGCCTTAAAGCACCCCTCAAAGGCCGTGGTGGTTACCGGAGGAGAACCATTATTATACAACCTCGACTACCTGACCTCAAAACTTCGTACTGAGGGCATTAAAACTTTTATAGAAACCTCGGGTGCTTACCCTATTTCGGGCTATTGGGATTGGATCTGTTTGTCGCCAAAAAAATTTAAACCTCCTTATTGGGGAATAGCACAATATGCGCATGAGTTAAAGGTGATCATATTTAACAAATCTGATTTTGCCTGGGCCGAAGAGCACGCTAAGATGGTATCACCTGAGTGCAAACTTTACCTGCAACCCGAATGGTCAAAGGCAACAGAAATGACGCCGCTAATTGTTGATTATGTGATGAAAAATCCGCAATGGGAAATCTCATTACAAACGCACAAATACCTAAATATTCCTTAAAAATAGCAGTAACTTCGAAGAGGAATTCACGTATTAGATTCGATGAAAGCGCTAACACTTTCGCTGCTACTGCTATTGACCGTACTTTTCGTTTCTGCTCAGGAGCGACAGTATTCGACTAAAAACAAAGAAGCGATCAAATATTTTGCCCTGGCTAACCAAAGCCTGGATGATAATTTATACGATGAAGCGATCGATCTGCTACAAAAAGCTATTGATGAAGATTCCCGTTTTATAGAGGCCCATGCGGTGCTGGCTGACGTATTGCGTGGACGCTGGCGCTGGACAGAAGCAGAAGGTCAATACCGGGAAGTATTAAAAATTGACTCGGAGTTTAACAATACTTTTTATTTTAAATTAGGTGATTGCGAGATACATGCCGCTAAATACGGCGATGCGAAGCTGCACCTCGAAAAGTACCTTTCCTACTCTAACCTAACGCCTCAAACGGCATATATCGCAAAAAAACTACTGGCTGACGCAAATTTCAGCATTGATGCGATACAACATCCGGTACCATTTAATCCCATTAACCTTGGACCCGAGATCAATACTGCCGATGATGAATACATGCCGGCTATTACGGCCGATGAAAACACATTAATATTTACCCGAAAGATCAATAATAACGAAGATTTTTACCAGAGCGTTAAAGTAAACGGCAAATGGCAAACCGCTACTTACCTGAGTAACCAGATCAATACGCCACAGTATAACGAGGGTTCGCAATCAATCTCACTTAATGGCAAAGTGCTTTTTTTTACCGGCTGTAACCGCCCCGATGGCCTTGGACGCTGCGACATTTATATCTCCATAAAAAAGGGCAATGAATGGACCAAACCGTTTGATATTGCCCCACCGATCAATACACCAGGTTGGGAATCGCAGCCTTCTATCAGCGCGGATGGACGCACACTCTATTTTGTAAGCAATCGTAAGGGTGGTTTTGGTGGCTATGATATCTGGAAATCAAACCTGACTGAGAAAGGATGGTCGGAACCAGAAAACCTTGGCCCCAATATCAACACAGCTTTTGATGAACAATCCCCCTTTATTCATGCCGACGACAGCACACTCTACTTTTGTTCAAACGGTTGGCCTGGCCTGGGTGGAATGGACCTGTTTGTAAGCCGATTAGGCAAAGACGGCAAATGGCAAAAACCAACCAATCTTGGTTACCCGATCAACTCCAGCGGCGACGAGAACGGCCTTACCACTACAGCAAATGGCAATTACGCCTTTTTCGCCTCAAATAAATTAAACGGATACGGCGGGTTCGACATTTATACTTTTGAGTTGCCACCAGCCTTGCGGCCTCACCAGGTAACCTACGTAAAGGGAACCGTAATGGACGCGATTACAAAAAAACCACTGGAAGCATCGGTTGATATTCTTGATCTCGAAAAAAACGATCCTGTTTACCAGGATTACAGTTCGGAAGAAGAGGGCTATTTCCTGGCTACAATTACTACTGGCAAAGACTATGCATTGAATATTGCTAAAGAAGGCTATTTGTTTTACTCCGGCAATTTCTCCCTTAAGGGCCGCGTGACAAAAGACCCTTTTAACATTAGAGTTTACCTTCAGCCTATTGAAATCGGCGGCAAGGTGGTATTGCAAAATATTTTCTTTGCCACCAATAAATTTGATCTGCAGGATGAGTCGCGAACAGAACTCCAAAAACTCATTGATTTTCTAACGCAAAATCCAAAATTGAAGATCGAAGTATCCGGACATACAGATAACAAAGGCACCATGCAGGCCAACCAGGTGCTATCAGAAAACCGTGCAAGATCGGTTTACCAATACCTCATCGCCAATGGCATCAGTGCCGACAGGCTAAGCTTTAAAGGCTTTGGCCAAACCCAGCCGATCGCCTCAAACGATACCGAAGATGGGCGTAGTCAGAATCGACGCACGGAATTTAAGATTGTTGCCAAATAGCCCGGCAAGCCAAAAAGATGCAATCTGTTAGGTGCTGAATTGCCAATATGGCGACCTTCTAAAATTTGTAAAAGAATCTGTTAAACATCTACTTTATTTCTACTTTTTTAAATGTTTGTTTTTTACTTCGGAGGGTAAATAATTGCTTTTAGAAACAACTTTTTCCCCTGTTTTTATTACCAGCGCTTTCCTTGCATCCCCCGCTATTTTTCCACCTTGTTTTGCGGCAATTTTATTTTCTACAAATCCTTTGGGGTTTTGGGTCTTAACGATAGCCGTTGTGGAAGCTTCGCCAAGCATTGAGAAAATCAATTCAAGCAGTCATATGATCTCTCAAATTTTCGCGTTTTAACCCTTTTAATGTCTTATACTCAGAAGGAGTTACGCCGAATGTCGCTTTCGAAATTTCAGCAGTTAATATCGAATATTCAATTTGTTCTTTTACGCCCCTGTTTTTCCATTCTTCAGTTAATTCTTCACGGATGGCGATACTTCGCATTCTCTTCTCGATCCAATCAACAGAATATCCCTTGAGCTTATAAAGCTCACGCGTACGCTGAGCAGCAAGTTCAGGGTCCTCAATTTCATCTAACCGATCGGAACCAACTTGCGCCAACCAAAGCTTGAAGGGTTCTGCTTTGGGAGAGGGTATCGATTGAATTATTCGTAAAAGGCCTTTTGCATTTGCGCAAGCCATACGCTGCTTGCCGCCAGCAGCATCTACCAAAAGGGTAGGTACAATTTGTACCCACCCTTTTGCCAGCTCAGCATCTCGTTGACGCATCCGCTTGATATATTGTTTAGGGTCCCTGCTTTCAGTCAAAACAGTAATAACATCTTCAATAACAAAGTACCATTTTTTATCATTTTCATTCCAAACGGCTCTTATTTGCTGACTTTGAAAAAGCTTGATATTACTCATTTTGAAAAAGTGAAAGATCTAAACATCACTAAAATTTATGTGCAAAAAAGCCTTTGAAATCAAATTCAAAGGCGATCAATTAATTATTATTTCCAGGTCGTCCTAAATAAGGTATTCCTGAAAATTCCGATAGCTTTCGGGACACGGACTTTCTGACTTCCAAACCCAAATCAGTTCCCCATTTCCGACATAAACTTGATGCGCATCAATTGCACTTCCTCGCGGGTATAATCGTCTGTACCCAACTCAACCAGAGCATCATCGATGGAGTCAATCTCGGCTGTACGGAAATAATCGTAAACTTCTTCCTGCTTATCCTCGTCAATTACCTCATCGATAAAATAGTTGAGGTTAAGTTTAGTACCCGAATTTACGATCGACTCTACTTCACGTAGTATCTCTTCGTAGGTGAGACCTTTTGATGCAGCTATGTCTTCGAGATTCAGGTGACGGTCGATATTCTGAATGATATAAACCTTAAGTGCCGATTTATTGGCGGCGCTTTTTATCACCATATCTATCGGGCGATCAATCTCGTTATCTTCAACATATTTTTTGATCAGGTCGACAAATGGTGGGCCGAATTTGGTGGCCTTGCCAGCCCCCACGCCCGAAATCTGCTTTAACTCTTCGGTATTGATCGGGTAATGCGTACACATTTCCTCCAACGAAGGATCCTGGAAGATCACAAACGGTGGTAATCCTTTTTGTTTGGCGATCTTTTTCCGCAGATCTTTCAACATTTGCAAAAGGGCTGTATCTAAAGCGCCGCCACCCTGTTTTGGCCCTTCTTCCGATTCATCATCGTCAGTAGTACCCATCGGGCGGTTCAGTACAAAGCGTATGCTGTGCGGATTATCGATAAAATTATTACCCGTTTTGGTCAAACGAAGCAAGCCATACTGATCAATATCTTTTGAAAGGTAATTATTCAATAATGCCTGCCGCATCAACGACTTCCACAGGTTTTCACCATCAGCAATACCCGAACCAAATTCAGGCATCAAATGATGCTCATAGTTATGCACCTGAGGATTATCCTTACCCATCAAAACGCTGATAATATGTTCATCATCAAACTTTTCACCGGTCTTTCTAACCAGGCTCAACGCTTTATGCAGCTGCTCTTCTCCATCAAAGTGTTCTTTGTGGGCGCAGCAATTATCGCACATATTATTACAGCCAACCTCATTAAAATTTTCTCCGAAATAGTGCAACAGCTGCTTCCGGCGACACACCGCCGATTCGGCGTAATCGATCACTTCTTTTAGTATCTGCGTGCCGATTTCCCGTTCAGAAACCGGTTTATCTTTCATGAACTTTTGCAGCTTATCGATATCCTTTTCCGAATAAAAAGCCAAACAAACTCCTTCGCCACCATCACGCCCTGAGCGCCCGGTTTCCTGGTAGTAGCCTTCCATGCTTTTCGGCATATCGTGGTGGATAACGTATCGCACATCTGGTTTATCAATGCCCATACCAAAAGCTATGGTTGCCACAATAACATCCACGTCTTCCATCAGAAAT
Organism: uncultured Mucilaginibacter sp.; assembly: GCA_903863845.1. Classification (GTDB taxonomy): domain Bacteria; phylum Bacteroidota; class Bacteroidia; order Sphingobacteriales; family Sphingobacteriaceae; genus Mucilaginibacter. The sequence goes on from CAIPDP010000091.1 coordinate 6,502, forward strand.
TTATCCTGCGTATCCGCCCTAACTTTTGAGTCGAGGCCGGCATGGTAAGGCAATGCTTTTACACCGTTAAGGTTTAAGGCTTCCGCAACCTCTTCTACCTTTTTGCGGCTCAGGCAATAAATAATACCGGATTTACCCTGATTCTGCTTAACAAATTTCACGATCTCTTTGATCACATTCCGCTTGGCCTTTACTTCATAAAATAAATTAGAGCGGTTAAATGATGATTTGAAAACCGTAGCATTATTCATCTGCAGGTTCTTCTGGATGTCCTGCTGCACTTTGGGCGTTGCGGTTGCAGTTAAAGCAATGATCGGAATATCGTCGCCAATATTACTGATCACCTGCCTGATCTTGCGATACTCCGGCCTGAAATCATGCCCCCACTCGGATATACAATGCGCTTCGTCAACAGCGACGAATGACACCTGGTTGAGGCGCAAAAAATCGATATTCTCCTGTTTGGTCAGTGACTCGGGCGCAACGTAAAGTAATTTGGTTTTGCCACCTAAGACGTCTTCTTTAACCCTGGCAATGTCAGCCTTTGTTAACGATGAATTTAAAAAATGAGCTATACTATCCGAACCGCCAAATGCACGTAACTGGTCGACCTGGTTTTTCATCAATGCGATCAATGGCGATATAACAATAGCTGTTCCGTCGCTCATTAATGCAGGCAATTGGTAACACATAGATTTGCCCCCGCCAGTCGGCATTATCACGAAGGTATCATTACCGGCGAGGATGTTAGTGATGATCGCTTCCTGCTCTCCTTTGAAGTTGTCAAAGCCGAAAAAATTCTGAAGATTATCAAAAAGCGACCGTTTTGTTTCAATCATTATAGGTAATTATATATTTCGTCTAAAAAGTTCAAAATAACAAAATTTTCTAAATAAACGCTGCTATTCATTGTAAATTTTATATAAAAATGATTTTTCAATGAAAACAATTTGTTTATTTACAAGATTTATAACTTTGATCACGAGTAAGTCGTTTAAGATGATTTTATTTTACAATTAATTTAAAGAATATTGTTCAATTTTGCCTCAGTTTTGAGCAATAAAATTTCATAAATCCCCAGAATGAATAAAAATTATTATGCTATCATCATGGCCGGCGGCATCGGAAGTCGTTTTTGGCCAATTAGCAGATCATCCTACCCAAAACAATTCCTTGACATACTTGGCACCGGCAAAACGCTCATACAAAATACCTACGATCGGTTTTTAAAAGTTTGCCCAAAAGAAAATATTTACGTTGTAACCAATGAAAATTACGCCGACCTGGTAAAACAACAAATACCCGATATAGCTGATAACCAGATATTAACTGAGCCTGTTATGCGCAATACTGCGCCATGTATAGCCTACGGTTGCTATAAAATAAACAGCCTTAATCCCCAAGCCGCTATCGTAGTTGCACCTTCCGATCACCTCATTTTAGATGAAGCAGCATTTAACCTGGCCATTGAAAAATCGCTCAAAATTGCCTCGCAAAAAGACTGCCTGATAACATTGGGTATAAAACCGTCGCGGCCCGACACTGGTTATGGTTATATCCAGTTTACAGAAAATACGATTGGTGATGAATTTCACAAAGTGAAAACCTTTACCGAAAAACCGAACCTCGAATTAGCAAAAACCTTTATCCAAAGCGGAGACTTTCTGTGGAACGCTGGGATTTTTGTCTGGTCGGCAAAATCAATTATCCAGGCTTTTGGCTGGTATCAGCCCGAGATCAGCGAAATATTTGCTGAAGCACGCTCGGTTTATAATACTCCAGAAGAAAAAGAGCGGATCAACACCGCCTATACGCAGTGTACCAATATTTCCATCGATTATGGTATAATGGAGAAGGCAACCAACGTATATGTACTGCCATCGGAATTCGGATGGTCGGACCTTGGCACCTGGGCTTCCATCTACCAGTTAGCCGATAAAGATTATGTTGGCAATGCAGTTATCCCCTCAGAAAAAGTGATCATGTACGATTCATCGAATTGTATGGTGAACGTACCGGCAGATAAACTGGTTGTTTTACAGGGATTGCACGATTTTATC
>CAIPDP010000092.1 GCA_903863845.1 uncultured Mucilaginibacter sp.
CAGGTTGGTTTTAGGCAAGGTAACCGGCATGGATACCGGGTAGGCATCGCTCTTAAATACCGCCAGGCAAACCAGCAGGATCAAGCCGATCTTAAAAGAAATCAGTATGTTTTGCGCACGTGCACTCATTTTGATCCCCAAAAAGTTGATCACATACAACAAAGCTACAGAAGCGATGGTGATGATATGCGTGCCTGTTTCATTTTGCAGGGACGGCGGCAGCAGGAAGGGTTTGATATAGTCGGAACCAATCAGCGCGACGGCAGCAACCGAAGCTGCGTTGCTGATCACCAATACCCAATTGATCATAAAAGCAAAGGCGGGGTGATAGCAGTACGAATAAACTTTATAAAAACCACCAGTTACGGGGTATCGCGAACCTATCTCGGCAAAAGTTAGCGCACCGCAGAGTGACACAATGCCCCCGAACGCCCAGGCACCCAGAAAGAGCCATTGGTTGCCCACTTCGCGGGCGGTATCAGACGGCGTTGCAAATATCCCCATACCTATAACCAGACTAATAACGATCATTGTCAGGTCGAGGCGATTCAAACGCGGCTTAATACTCATGCAGTGATTTAAATTGAGCTCTCTTAAATATTTTAATTTAAATGCTTTCGCCCTTCAACTTAGCCTTACCTTGGCGATTCGCTATTCAAGGGCAATTTAAACAAATATTGCATACTCTATCCCCACATCACTCCTATGTAATAGCAATATTATAATTACGCCCGGAACAAATGTTGAAAACATGGCCCCAAAGGTTGAAATGTTTATAATTTGAATCCCGGCGAAAAGCAAAAAATGGCATATTTGGGGGTTGGCAGGACGCGGAGGGCGCATGGTGCGTGGTGCGTGGTAGATGGCGAAAGGTAGATGGCGAAAGGTGGATGGCGAAAGGTGAAAGGCGAAAGGCGAAAGGTAAAAGGTAAAAGGTAATGGTTATCAGGTAATATGTATCAGGTATTAGCCGGAACCTTTCAACATCCCGATAGCTATCGGGACAACATTACAACAAAAGAACATGGCAGAAGCAATAGATTATAGTGAAGACAGTATACGGTCGCTTGACTGGAAGGAGCATATCCGTCTGCGGCCGGGTATGTATATCGGCAAACTGGGTGATGGGTCGGCATATGACGATGGCATTTATGTTTTGCTGAAAGAGATCATCGACAACTCTATCGACGAGTTTGTGATGGGTGCGGGCAAAACTATTGAAGTAACGATGAGCGATCATAAGGTTTCCGTGCGTGATTACGGTCGCGGTATACCCCTGGGTAAAGTGATCGATTGCGTATCCAAGATCAATACCGGTGGCAAATATGATAGCAAGGCTTTCCAGAAATCGGTGGGCCTGAATGGAGTGGGCACCAAAGCTGTTAATGCTTTATCAAATATTTTCACGGTGCAATCGTACCGGGATGGCAAAACCAAAGTAGCCGAATTTGCCAAAGGCGAGCTGGTACGCGACGAGCCTGAAAAAGAAACTACGCAGCGTAATGGCACTTCCATTGTATTTACGCCGGACGATACCATTTTCAGGCATTATCATTTTATACCGGAGTTTGTAGAGAACATGATCTGGAACTACGTGTTCCTTAACTCGGGCCTTACGCTTAATTTCAACGGCACCAAATATTTATCCGAGCGCGGGCTGTACGACCTGCTGGTACGCAATGCCGATGCCGAAAACCTGCGCTACCCCATCATTCACCTCAAAGGCGAAGATATTGAAATTGCCATGACCCACGGTCAACAGTACGGCGAGGAATATTACTCGTTTGTCAATGGCCAGCATACTACCCAGGGTGGTACCCACCAGGCGGCGTTTCGTGAGGCAGTTGTGAAAACTATCCGCGAGCATTATGACAAGGATTATGATGCAGCCGATATCAGGGCCTCTATTGTTGCAGCAATCGCTATTAAAGTTCAGGAGCCGGTATTTGAATCGCAAACCAAAACCAAGCTGGGTTCGCAAAACGTGGGTCCTGAGGGGCCATCGGTACGTACTTTTATCAACGACTTTGTTAAAAAGGAACTCGACAATTACCTGCACAAAAATCAGGCAACGGCCGATGCGCTGAAAGCAAGGATATTACAATCAGAACGCGAACGTAAGGATATCGCGGGCATCAAAAAACTGGCTAACGAGCGGGCCAAAAAAGCTTCTTTACACAACCGTAAACTGCGCGATTGTAAGTTGCATTTTGATGATAACCATGAACGCAAACAGGATACTACGCTATTCATCACCGAAGGTGATTCGGCCAGTGGTTCGATCACAAAATCAAGGGACGTGCAGACCCAGGCAGTATTTAGCTTGAAGGGTAAGCCGCTAAATTGCTATGGGCTAACCAAGAAAGTGGTTTATGAGAACGAAGAGTTCAACCTGTTGCAACATGCCTTGAATATAGAAGACGGCCTGGATGCCCTGCGCTATAATAACATCGTTATCGCTACCGATGCCGATGTGGATGGCATGCACATCCGCCTGTTGATGATGACCTTCTTCCTGCAGTTCTTCCCCGACCTGGTAAAAGCCGGGCATGTGTACATCCTGCAAACGCCATTGTTCAGGGTGCGTAATAAAAAAGAAACTATTTACTGTTACAGTGATGAAGAGCGGAGAAACGCGATCAGCAAATTAGGCAACAAACCCGAGATCACCCGATTTAAAGGTTTGGGTGAAATATCGCCTGAAGAGTTTGGTTTGTTTATAGGCAAAGACATCCGGCTCGACCCGGTGATTCTTAAGGATGCCAACATTAAAGGCCTGCTGGAATACTTTATGGGCAAAAATACACCCGACCGTCAGCAACATATCATCCGCGAATTGCGGGTTGAAAAGGATGACGAAACGATCAATCCTACCTTAGTTGCTACTGAGGAAGAATTACCGGTTGCTATTTAGTTGCCCCGATAGCTATCGGGATAGTTGAAGTGGTTGTATTAGTTGAAGTAGTTGTATTGGTTGTACTGGTTGGGGATCAGGCTTTCGGTATTGTTTATTGTTAAATTGATAAAGCGGATCAGTGACAGATTCTTTCAGGCATTAGTTAACTAGTCTCTGGTTAACTAATCACCGATCAACAAGTCACCAACCAACAAATCATTGACCCGCAAAGGCATCGGAATGGATAGTATAATACACGATCCGGATCTTGTTGTCGGGATCTTTGTGAAGCCTGATAGTTACATGCCCGATGGCTTTTTTGTAGGTATTACCGTAGAAGAAAGCGTAATCGGCTGATGCATTTTCGCCGGTAACCACCTGCGTTTTCCAATCTGTTAAATGCGTATCGCCAAGATCACCCAATTTTTCCTGGGTAACTTTAAATACCGCATTCAACTTTTCTTTGGGTGAAACCTTGAAAAAGTCTTTACTGAACAGGGTATCAGCAGCTGCATAATTTTTTGTTTGGAGGTTTTGAAATAGCAAAGCCGTAACCTGTTCCGCCTCAATTTTATCTTCTTCTCTGTTATTATGGGTTGTATTGGAATTACATGCAGAAAAAAATGTTACTAATAAAATCAGTATTAATTTAAAAGGGAGGCAGGCGGTTATTCTATGGGCAAGCATTGGAAGTGATTTATAATTATTATTAAAGGAAGAGATAAAAAGACAAAAAGCAAAAAACATCTGCGTTAATTTTCAATTTACATTCGGCATCGCAATTAAAGTTTTTTATCATTTTTGTAATAACCAAGTCGTTTAGACCAACAACCATGAAATTCAAAATACTTTTAGTTGCAGTGCTGGCAGGGATCAGTTTAAAAACAATGGCCCAAAGCAGCTTCCCCTTCGATAATGAGATACGCGACTTTAAACACCAGGACAGCCTCTCGTTTCCAAAACCGGATGGCATCTTGTTTATCGGCAGTTCCTCTATCCGCAAATGGACCGACCTTGAACAACGTTTTGCAGGTAAAAACATCATCAGGCGTGGTGTAGGTGGTTGCGAGTTATCGCAACTGGTTAAATACTATACACCATATATCCTTTTCCCTTACCACCCCTCCAAGATCTTTATCTATGCGGGCGAAAACGACCTTGCTGCAGGCGAAAGCGCCGATTCGGTTTTTTCAAACCTGAAAGCTTTGTGGACGCTGATTAACACAAACCTGCCGGATGCCAAAATATATTACCTGTCGATCAAACCGGCACCAAGTCGCATTAATATCGAATCGAAAGAATTGAAGGCCAACAAACTCATCAAAAACTATTTGCAGGACAAACCCAATAGTTTGTATATCGACGTAAGTTCTGTAATTTATAAACCCGGCACCATCGAACCCGATCCTACCCTGTTCGAAGCTGACATGCTGCATTTAAAATCGATAGGTTATGATCGCTGGCAGAAGGTTTTAGAGCCGTATGTAAATTAAAGGGAAATTGAAACGGCTTAAACGATCGATAACTGAATAGCCTCGTTAACCGCTTTTGCTCTCGAATTTACATCCAGCTTGAACAAAATGGATGAAATATGGTGATCGACAGTTTTTGCTGAGATGAATAACCGTTCGGCAATTTCTTTATTTTGCAAGCCTTCTTTTAATAACCGCAAAACGTGAACCTCCCTATCAGTCAAATGCGCCCGATTAGATCGCGTAGTATTTCGTATCCCCCTTGGGATATTTTTAATACCTGCGTCACGCATTTCACGCTTCATTTTTTCAAATACTGCATCAGCACCTAACTCTTTCATCGTCAGCAAGGCCTGCCTCTTTCCTTCTTCACCCTGTTCGGCTAAGGCCAGCGCATGTTCGTAAGGGCATGTCCATTTTTCCCACATTTGGGCTTGCTTTTCGGCTGTAGTTAGTTTTTCGTCTGGCAGATCCGGATAGTCTCCAGGCGGTATCAAATGCTCTTTGCCTGCTTTCCAAAGCCAAAAATAAAAGCGACTTTTCTTAGAAAATTTACCCAGGCCAATCAGCCGATTGATAGTGCGTATAATATTTTCCGTTTCGATATAACTTTCACCGGTCAGCCATTCATATTCCAGCAGGGCAAAAATTGCCGGCACAATTCTTTGCAGCTCCTCCGTTTCAAAGGCAAGTTGTTTGGCCTCCAGCAAAAAAGGCAATGCATCCGAATGCCCTTTTCGCATTTTTAAAGTAGCGAACACTGCCAGCGTACAGAACTTAAGGATTGGCAGCAGGTCTTCATTATTAAGTAGTTCTTCGGCAAGCGTGTAGGCTGGCTTCCAGTTACCTGTTTCCTGGTCGAGCCTGGCCTGGTAAGCCAGCATATAGGTTTTCTGTGAATCAATATCTTTTTCTTCGCAATAAAGCAATCCCTCGTTCAGGGCCTTTCTGGCTATTTCGTACTCTTTTATCGAAACTCCTATAGTCAATAAACTTGTATAAGCACGGGCAGCATATTCATGGTAGGCGTTTTTGAGGGCGATGTCAAGGCTTTGATATATAAAATCGACACCTTTTTCGAATGTCGATGCTGAGAGCATTAGCGCCGATCCCATATTATTCAATGAAGTGGAAATGGTCTCCTGATCATCAACTTCCCGGGCTATTGTTACCCCAGTTTCGCCCCAATAAAGACACTCGTCAACCAGGTCTATTGACATTTTCAATCGCGATATATTGCTATATGCCATGGCCTTTGCTTTTGATGAGGGCTGATCTTTTAATAACGCTATTGCCTGTAAGGCATAGCTATGTGCTAACTCTGTCTTGCCCTCAAACCACCACAGCCGCGATAAAAAACGCATGCAATTACCAATATTTTCCTGGTCGTTTTGTTCTTGCGATAGTTTAAGGGCTTTCTCTATATATTCGATCGCCTCCTTGTTCTTGCTCGTCAAATAACACTCATAGGCATATAATTCATAAAGTTCGATCAGTTTATGCTTATCTGAACCCCTGTAATTTTCAATAGCCGACAAATAAAGTTTTGATGCTTCGATATGTGCGCCTAATGCTGCAGCATGCCGGGCTGATAACAAAGTATACTGCGCAATCAACTCATATTCATTAGCGCCTTTTGCATGGTGAAGTATACGTTCATTTTCGTTTTTATACTTGAAATTTCCAAGAAAACGATCGAGTATCTTTTTATTGAGTGTTACCCGGCGCAGCGGCGATAAAGATGATTCGATAGCCCGGCGATATAATTCGTGTTTAAAATATACCAGGCCATGATGCATGATCAATATTTTCGAGTCGAGAGAGTCACCAATGGCGTCGATATAATTCGGCTCCATTTTTTCCAGGTAGTCGCATTCAAACCCACCCGGAACAACTGATAAGAGTTCCCAAACCTGTTTTGTTCTTTCAGCCTGCTGATAATAAACCGCTAATATCGAATCCCTGATATTATCGGGCACGCCGGGACTATAGCTGGCAAGTATCTCGTTTACGTAAAAAGGATTTCCACCTGATATGCTGTATACATCTTCGCCATTATAGCCTTTTTCCATGGCCATTTTTTCAACCGCCGGTCGGGATAGCGGTGCAAGCTGCATACGGGTAAAATCATCAGGAGGCAATTGCCCCAGCAAACTTCTTAATGGGTGGCGTGAGTTGATCTCGTTATCACGGTAAGTAAGTATAAACAGGCAACCTATACGCTTGATTCGGCGCGCTAAAAATTTTATGAAATCAAGCGTGGCTTCATCTGCCCAATGTATATCCTCAAAAACGATCAGCACGGGTTGTACCTGTCGCTCCAGCTCGTGAAACACTGCCAAGAACAAGGCAGCGCGATCGTCGTTATGCTTATGGTTTCCCCATAGGTCGCTCCGGAGTTTCGAAGCGATATCATATACGGGCGCCAGCGGACGTGGCGTGGTAAGCGCGTCGCAACTTCCCTGAAAAATTACTGCATCGTCTCTGTGCTGACGGCAAAAAGCATTTACCAGCGATGATTTCCCAATACCTGCTTCGCCACATACCAGCATATTATGCCCCTGGCTATCGGTAACCTGGCCGAATTTAGTTTGCAAAAAGCTAAAAAAACTTTCTCGTTCTACCAGTTGCATATAGATATGTTATAAAATAGGGAATTCACCTTTCTAAAATAGGGAAAACTTCTTACAAAGCAGCTGAGCAAGATAACGTCATTTGTATAAACGAAAAGCATTAAAATATTAAACAAAAAACCACATGAAAAATCATTTTGCTACAATAGCAGCGGCAGTTATTTGTTTCCTTTCATTCGGAGCAATGGCTCAAACCAAACAGAATGCCCCTGTTCTTTTTATTGATGTGCATCACCTTGGCGCGGGCAAAGTAAAATACAGCGATGTTGAGGCGGCGCATAAAAAAGACCTTGCAGTTGAAAATAAATACCATGTAAAATTCATCAAGTTTTGGGTTGATGAAAAAAGAGGAAATGTATACTGCCTTTCGACAGCACCTGATTCAACTGCAATAGCAGATACGCATAAAGAAGCGCATGGTTTGTTACCCGACCAGGTGCTGGAAGTTTCGCCAGGGATGCAGGCAGATATTATTAATGGAAAAGATTTTTATCTGGATATCCATTACCTGGGTGCCGGCAAAGTTACCGCTGCCGATGTTGCGGCTGCACACAAAAAAGACCTTGCAGTGCAAGACAAATACAACGTTAACTTTATCAATTATTGGGTTGATGTAAAAAGTGGTACTGTTGTATGCCTTTCACAGGCACCAGATTCTTCTGCGGTTATTGCTACGCACAAAGAAGCGCACGGCTTGTTGCCGAACTCGATCAGCAAAGTTGAACCGGGGCAATAAGTTTTATAAACCGGATACGCATCGTTACCGGGCCGCATCAGTTAATTTTGAAACAAAAGCACCTATCGCCCATAGGTGCTTTTGTTTTAGATTTGTTCTTAATTCCCCGGTCCTTTTTCTGACCTGCTGTAAGTCAAATCCAATTAATATTTGAACCAAATACTGTAATTTGGCAAAATGGTTGAATTCAGCGCCATGATGTTACAATTTGCCGAGCAGGGTGAAAAAACCGGCTGGACCTATATTGATATCCCAGCCGACATCGCACAACAACTTAAACCAGGTAATAAAAAATCGTTCCGGGTTAAAGGTATGCTTGATTCCCTTCCCGTAACCGGAATGGCGCTGATGCCTATGGGCGATGGCAACTTCATCCTCGCACTCAAAGCCGAAGTGCGTAAAGCCTTACACAAAAGTGCGGGCGCGATATTGCACGCAAAACTCGTAGAAGACACTGATTTCAAGATCGATATCCCCGCCGATCTGCAGGAATGCTTTGATTTTGAACCCGAAACCTGGGAGTTTTTCAATAGCCTGCCTAAATCGCACCGCGACTATTTCGTAAAATGGATCGATAGCGCTAAAACAAGTGAGACACGAGCCAAACGCATAGTCAATACGGTTAACGCCATGTTGCGGAAATGGCCTTATAATGTGATGATGCGGAATTTGAAGGTTTGATGATTTGAAAATTTGGTGATTTGAAAATTTGAAGATGAATAGGTGTGCGAGACTTGCGAAGTTTTAAAAATTTGAAGATTTGATGATTTGAAAATTTGAAGATGAATTGGGGGAGCTAGACTTGCGAAGTTTTTAAAACTTCGCAAGTCTGTCACGAATTTTGAAATTGATGATTTAAAAACCTTGCTGGCCGGTGATCTCTAAATATTGCTGAGGAGTGCAAACAGGAAGTAGTGGAATACCTTCTTTCTTTAAATCTTTATCACTTGAAATAAAGTAGTTCAATTTATGGTGGATAGCTGTATAATACTGGAGCGAATCTTCAATATCTTTAAACCTGGAGGATAATGCTACAACAGCTACTTCATGCGGAATGTCTATGATCGATACCTCCATCAGAATCGCCTGCAGCAGTACTTTAGTTTGTTCACTTCCATAAACTTTAGAAAGATAATGACCGGTTATGTGTAGCACCGAAGATGATGTAAATGCCTGTACATGCCCGGTTAAAACAAGATTAAATATCCGTTTCACAGCATCGTAGGAATCGCGTTTAAGTGTAAAATCGAGTAACAGATTTGCATCCAGAAATATTTTAGAAGCCATATTTCTTAGCCTTTTCCTGATAGTATAATTCCTTTAAGTCTACATTAGGTTCCAAACCAGTTGGACCAAGTTCTTCTACCAAATCGATAATTGTTTTTTGCTTTTCTGGTTTGGTGATCAATCTAAGATAGTCCTCAACCATTTCAGATACACTTAGGCCCTTTTTTTCTGCATAGCGTTTTGAATCCTGCAACACGCTTTTCTCGATTGTCAAATTTAATCTCGCTTTCATAAATCGAATATACGCATAAAATTTTTTTATGCGCATAAATACTTTAATTTCACTTTAAATAGAAAAGTCTTCACTAAACATTATATCTGAAAAAAATTACGAAGATTAGCTAATGTGGTCAATCGAAGTAACTATCCCAGGATGCATGCTTCCCGGCCGACTTGCGAAGTTTTAAAAATTTGAAGATTGACAATTTGAAAATTTGAAGATGAATTGGGGAAGCTAGACTTGCGAAGTTTTTAAAACTTCGCAAGTCTTCCACGCAATTAAACCAGTACAACTATCCCGATAGCTATCGGGACAACCAGTACAACCAAATGTTAATTAAAACCCCCGATATCAACATACCTACATCTTTACAATCCATTATATTTACCCATTCTATTTTTTGCTGAGAATGAGTGACGAACTGGGCAATGATTCGCCTGAAAATACTGAAGACAATAAACTGCATGCGGTGACCACCTTAGGTGGTTTGTACGAAAACTGGTTCCTGGATTACGCCTCCTATGTGATCCTCGACCGTGCGGTGCCCCATATCAACGATGGTTTAAAACCCGTACAGCGACGCATTTTGCATTCGCTGAAAGAAATGGACGACGGGCGCTTCAACAAGGCCGCCAACGTTATTGGTAACACGATGAAGTATCACCCCCATGGCGATGCTTCTATTGGTGATGCCATGGTGCAGATAGGGCAGAAAAACCTATTGATCGACTGCCAGGGTAACTGGGGCGACCCCATCACCGGCGACTCAGCAGCTGCTCCCCGTTATATTGAAGCGCGCTTATCCAAATTTGCCAATGAAGTTGTTTTTAACCCCGATACTACGGAGTGGCAGGCAAGCTACGATGGCAGGAACAAAGAGCCAATTACTTTGCCGGTCAAATTCCCGCTCTTATTAGCGCAGGGTGCCGAGGGTATTGCTGTAGGCTTGGCTACGAAAATTTTACCACATAACTTTATTGAACTATTAGATGCTTCCGTAGCCGTTTTACGCGGAGAACGCCCAAACCTGGTGCCTGATTTTCCAACCGGTGGCCTAGCGGATACCTCAGCCTATAATGAGGGCCAGCGTGGCGGACGTGTACGTGTTCGTGCGAAGATTGTTGAGCGGGATAAAAAGACCTTAGCTATAACTGAAATACCTTTTTCGACCACTACCGGCAGTTTGATTGACAGTGTGATCGCAGCTAATGATAAGGGCAAGATCAAGATCAAAAAGATCGAAGATAATACCGCTAAGGATGTAGAGATCATGATCCATCTGGCACCCGGCATCTCGCCTGATGTGACCATTGATGCACTGTACGCCTTTACTGATTGCGAGGTGTCGATATCGCCTAATACCTGCGTCATTCAGGATGATAAGCCACGCTTTATGAGCGTGAATGATATGCTCAGCGAAAGCACGCATTATACGCGCGAATTGCTGAAACAGGAATTGCAGATCAGGCTGAAGGAATTGATGGAGAAGATTTTTTTCAGTAGCCTGCTTAAAATATTCATCCAGGAGGGAATGTACAAAAACCCCGAATACGAAAGCTCGGGCAGTTTTGACGTGGTAGTTGAAGTGTTGAATAAATTATTTACGCCATTCTTTCCCCAATTTTACCGCGAGATTTTACCGGATGACTATAAAAAGCTGATCGATAAACCGATGAGCAGCATTACCCGCTTTGACGTAAAAAAGTCTGACGAGCAGATGAAAACGCTGGAGGCTGAGATCAGGGAAGTAAAACATCATCTTAAAAACCTGACAGAATATACCATCTCCTGGTTCACAAAACTCAAAGAGAAATATGGCAAGGGACGCGAGCGAAAAACAGAGTTGCGCACCTTTGATAAGGTTGAAGCAGCCCAGGTAGCTTTAGCAAATGTGAAATTGTATGTCAATAAAGTCGACGGTTTTATTGGCTCTGGCTTAAAGAAGGATGATTTGGTAAGCTTTGTTTGCGATTGCTCGGACATTGACGAGATCATCGTTTTCAGGGCGGATGGTAAGTGTATCATCACCAAGGTACAGGATAAGGTTTTTGTTGGTAAGGATATTGAACATGTGGCCGTATTCAAAAAGAACGACGAGCGGACCGTATACAACATGATCTACAAAGACGGGCAAAGCGGTGTCAGCTATATCAAACGGTTCAGCGTTATCGGCGTTACCCGTGATAAGGAATATGACCTGACCAAAGGCAGCAAAGGCTCCAAAGTGCTTTATTTTACGGCTAACCCTAATGGCGAGGCCGAGGTGATCAACATCCAGTTGAAGCCACATGCCAAACTCAAAAAGTTGCAGTTCGACGAGGATTTCGCAGCTATTGCCATTAAGGGTCGCAGCTCGATGGGCAATATCGTAACCAAATACCCTGTTAAAAAGATCGTATTGAAAAGCAAAGGAGTTTCAACCCTGGCTGGACGTAAGATATGGTACGATGAGATACTCAAACGCCTTAATGCAGATGGTCGCGGTAAATACCTGGGCGAATTTGACGGGGACGACCGCATATTGACGGTATTGAGTGATGGCACTTATGAGCTGACCAGTTTCGACCTGAATAACCACTTCGACGATAAGATGATCCTGATCGAAAAGTATCAGCCTGAAAAAGTCTTTTCCGTGATACACCTCGAGGGCAAGTCGAAAAATTACATGGTGAAACGCTTCAAGTTTGAATTGACCTCCGTTGGGAAACAAACCAGCATCATCAGTGATGAAAGTGGGTCAAAACTTGTGATCATCTCAGGTGCTCAACAGCCTATTATTACAGTCGAACAACTCAAGGGTAAAACCGAAGTAGCAGAGACAGTCGAACTGAATTTATCCGAACTGATCGATGTTAAAGGGATGAAAGCTATGGGTAATCGCATTTCGCAGCACCCTATAAAATCAGTTGCCCTATTGGCAGAAATTGAGCCCGAAGTGATAGAGGAAGAGATAATACCCGATGAAGAAACATCAGAGGAATCACCAACTACAGGGTCGGTGGAATCAACTGAAAAAGAATCAGAGCAATCATCAAAAACAGAATCCGTAGAATCACCAAAACCTGAGTTACCTCACAAGAAAATCGACTTCGAAATAACGAATCTCGATGATCTGGATATAGATGATAAAGGACAATTGGGATTATTTTAGGTATCACCAGTTATACGTTATCACGCTGAAATTGTCGCTGCAAACGTGCCTCCAATTGCTTAAGTAGCTTTGTTCATGCTTCGATAAGCATAAGGTGACACCCCTTACTTTTTACACGAAACAATTAGGAGCGTTGTCATGCTGAGCCCGTCGCTTTTGATGTCCTATTTTATAAAGCGCGTTAGGTGTCATGGTGAGCTTGTCGAACCATGGTGTGCAATGGCCCTACCCGCGTCGCCCTTCGACGGGCTCAGGGTGACACCCCACCTAAGACACGATTTTAGGATTTTAGGGATGGGTGGGATGATAGTCTAAAGGCATAACTTGCAATTGCCACGGAAGACACGATTTTGGGATTTTAAGGATGCGAAAGATGCCGGCTTAAAG
>CAIPDP010000093.1 GCA_903863845.1 uncultured Mucilaginibacter sp.
CTCCCGGCTCGATGAGCGACTGCTTGAAACAGAGATCATCATTTTGTGCGACGTTGCTAATCATTTACTCGGTCCTCACGGTGCAGCGGCAGTTTATGGCCCCCAAAAAGGTGCTTCAGCTGTTGATGTAATTTTCCTGGATAGATTCTTAGAAAATTTTGTTAAAGTTAGCCTTATCCAAACCGGGAGAGATATGGATCGAATCAAGTATGGTGGAGCTGCCGGTGGAGCGTCGGCAGGACTATATGCCTGGCTGGGAGCAAACCTGGTGAATGGGATCGACTATTTTTTGACGCTCACCAATTTTGATGCAGCTTTAGGCCGCGCCGACCTGGTCATAACGGGTGAAGGTAGTATCGATACACAAACACTGCAAGGCAAGGGGCCCTTTGGCGTGGCGCTAAGGGCCAGGGAACAGGGGATACCTGTAATTGGTATTGCCGGGAAGGTTGAGCTGAATGAAGAAATGGGGGAATATTTTAAAGAGTTGATTTGCATCAACAATGCTTTAGCCGATTTGGAGAATATGTTAAATAACACAAGAAATAATTTAGTAGTAGCAGCAAGAGTTTTAGGTAATGAATTGCAAGGCGGTTGAGAATTTTGGGTATATAAATCATTGATAAAAGAATACATCAGAAAGTAAACCATATTTACTGATGCCATACTTTGCAATCCCCACCGCAATCCCCACCGCACTCACCCTTCGACGAGCTCAGGATGACAGCCACCTAAGACACGATTTTCGGACACGATTTTGGGATTTTAAGGATGGTTGGGATGATAGTCTAAAGGCATGCCTTGCGATTGCCACGTCGCTGCCGACGCGCAATCCCTGGCTTGCTCCTCGCAATGACAAATTTTTTAATAGCAGATAAAATAGCGCTGGCATGCGGGTGTCATCGCAGCAGCCTCGGGTGAAAATAAAACAGAACGGGGCTGGGCAGTGCGACAAAGGCATCAAAGATTTGTCCATTGCAGGGTAATAAAGTGGTGGGGTAGCCCGGGACAAAGATTTGCAGCCTGGGGTTTGTTTTATTTTGCTGGGTAAAGGCCTGCGGGTAAAGAGGCATTTGCGATGACGGTTGCGCCTTTGGTTACTTTAGCGCGACAAATTGCGATAGCAATCATGAGCACCTCAAAAAAACAGACAACTGCGAATAACTAACAGCCTCCGCGGCAATTGAGCGATGGATGTTTCTCCTTTGAACAAAGCATCTCAGGAGCCCAAAACAACACCGTCCCCCCGCCGCACACAAGTGTCGGCTGTTCAGACATGAGCCGGTTCAACCATTTCCCCCAACAGCTCCACCGCTTCATCAATAGAGTTCACTTGCTCAATACTGATGCGGAGTGTATTTTTTACCTCTTTGATATTGGTCCGGCGGGGGTTTGACTGTACAAAGTACAATACCTGCTTGAACATTTCCGTCTCGAAATAAGGGGATTGCTGGCTGGCGATGAAATAGCCGCGCAATACATTTTTCTTGAGCGTTATCTTTTCAAAACCGATGGCCTTGCCCAGCCACTGCAGGCGAACAGTATTGAGCATTGATTTTACTGCAGGAGGAACGGGCCCGAAACGGTCATGTAGTTGCTGTTCGAAGGCTCTTAAAACCGTCTCGTTTTCTATCCTGGAAAGTTCGGTATACAAATTATAACGTTCGGCGATGCTGGTTACGTATTCATCGGGTATCAGCAATTCCATGTCGGTATCGATCTGCGTAAAAGAGATAAATGGTCGCGGTTTTTCATCCGTGAACAAGCCCTTAAATTCGTCATCTTTCAGCTCCTGTATCGCTTCGTCGAGAATTTTATGGTACATCTCGAAACCGATCTCGGCAATAAAACCGCTTTGTTCAGCACCCAGCAGGTTACCGCTTCCGCGAATATCAAGATCGCGCATCGCCACGTTGAAGCCGCTACCCAGGTCTGAAAATTCTTCGATGGCACTCAGACGTTTCCGTGCCTCCGGCGTCAGTGTCGAAAGCGGCGGACTTAACAGATAACAATAGGCTTTTTTATTACTGCGCCCTACCCGGCCGCGCATCTGGTGCAGATCACTCAGCCCAAACATGTGCGCATGGTTAATGATGATGGTGTTTGCGTTAGGGATATCAAGCCCGGCTTCTATGATCGTCGTCGCTACCAGTACGTCGTATTCGCCGCTGACGAATTTCAGCATCACATCTTCCAGATCATCACCTTCCAGTTGCCCGTGTGCAATACCAACCCGGGCCTTAGGCACCAGTTTATGGATCAATGCGCCCAGCTGCATCAGGTCGGCCACACGGTTATGTATAAAGAAAACCTGCCCATTGCGGGCAATTTCGTGTTCTACGGCTTCTTTGATCAGCGTATCATTAAACACATGCAACTCTGTCACTACAGGCTGCCTGTTGGGTGGCGGTGTAGAAATGATCGACAAGTCGCGGGCACCCATCAGTGAAAAATGCAGCGTACGTGGTATCGGTGTTGCAGTCAGCGTTAACGTATCTACATTGGCGCGCATGCTTTTTAATTTCTCTTTGGTCGCTACCCCGAATTTTTGCTCCTCATCGATGATCATCAGGCCAAGGTCCTTGAACTTGACGTCTTTACTTACCAGGCGGTGGGTCCCGATAATGATATCAATCTTGCCATTTTGTAGCTTTTCAAGTGAATCTTTAATCTGCCGGGCCGATTTAAAACGGTTCACATAATCAATATTTACCGGGAAACCTTTGAGCCTGTCGGAAAAGGTTTTAAAATGTTGTGCGGCAAGGATAGTTGTTGGAACTAATATCGCCACTTGTTTGCTATCGGCGACAGCTTTAAATGCAGCCCTGATGGCAACCTCTGTTTTACCGAAACCTACATCACCGCAAATAAGGCGATCCATAGGGTGGGGCGATTCCATATCGCGTTTAAAATCTGCCGTTGCTTTTTCCTGATCGGGGGTGTCTTCGTAAATAAATGATGCCTCCAGTTCGGTTTGCAGGTAGCTATCCGGACTAAACGCCTTTCCCTCTTTAGCTTTACGCAGTGCGTAAAGTTTGATGAGGTCGCGGGCTATGTCTTTAACTTTTTTTTTTGTGGTTTTTTTCAGCCGTTCCCAGGTATCGGTACCCAGTTTGTTCAATTTTGGGACTGTGCCTTCTTTGCCGCTGAATTTCGATATACGGTTAAGGGAGTTGATATTCACATAAAGCAGATCGTTATCTGCATAGATGAGTCGGATCATTTCCTGCAATTTGCCATTTACTTCAACCTTCTCCAGGCCGGCGTATTTGCCGATCCCGTGATCGATATGCGTAACGTAATCGCCGGGTTTCAGCTCGCGTAACTCTTTTAAAGTAATAGCCTGCGAACGCTGGTAGCCTTTCTTCAGCTTGTATTTATAATAACGGTCGAAGATCTGATGATCGGTATAACAGGCAATTTTTTGCTGACGGTCAACAAAGCCTTCGCGCAGCGCAATGCTTATAGGCGTAAACTTTACCGTTTTATCCAGATCGTCCAGTATGGCATACAAGCGTTCAACCTGTTTGGCCGAATCGGTAACAATAAAGTTCTCGATCTTGTCAGCCTCATTATTTTTAAAATTATGGATCAGTAGCGTAAAATCCTTGTTGAAGGATGGCTGAGGACGCATTTCAAAATCCATGCTCTTACTATCGCTGTAAAAGAACTGTTTGCCGATCTCTACTACCGGGAAATCGTGTAGCTGGTCTGCTATTAGTTTTTCGTCAGTAAAGCCGAATTTGGGGTCGATCCAATCGGGGTTCTTTTGTTTTTCGTCGGGCGACAAGGCTTTCCAAAGTTCTACTGCTTTTTTATAGCCGCTTTTAATGATATCGAGGGTGAACTGTACGTCTTTTATCCAAATCTGCGAACCGGCATCAACATATTCTAACAAGGAAATATTGTTTTCTGTAAGAAACTTCGATTGCACATTCGGCACGATAGTAATGCTTTTCACCTGTTCTACCGATAATTGGCTCTCGATCTCGAAGGTGCGTATCGACTCTATAAAGTCACCAAAAAATTCGATACGATAAGGAAGCTCATGCGAGAATGAAAAGATATCTACGATACCCCCACGAATAGAGAATTGCCCCGGTTCGTAAACAAAGTCGACGCGATCGAAATCATATTCGATCAAAAATTCATTAATAAAATCGAGACTCAGTTTATTGCTGACCGAAATTTCCAGCGTATTTTTTTCGAGCGATGCCCGGTCGATCACCTTCTCTGCCAATGCTTCGGGGTAGGTAACGATGAGACGACCAAATTCCGAGGAGTGGTTCAATTCATTCAAAACCTCGGCACGGGCCAGTACATTGCTGCTATCGGGCTGCGTAAATTCAAATGCTTTGCGGTAGGATGATGGGAATAGCAGGATCTCTTTGCCGGTGAGATTTTCCAGGTCGGCCTGAAAGTAAGAGGCTTCCTCGCGATCGGGTAAAACAAAGATCATGTGCGGATGCTGCAAAAAATACAATGCTACCGCCACCGCCGCGTCGCC
>CAIPDP010000094.1 GCA_903863845.1 uncultured Mucilaginibacter sp.
ATATATTTCAAAATTATGGGATGTTGGGTTTAACTCATAGATAAATTGTGAGATGTTTTTTGTAGAGATACCAGCAGAGCTTGCCGTACCAAAAGTTTCCAGGTCAATCGTACTTGCATAAGGATTTCCCACGCAATTAAAACCCCGAACCAGAAAATTTGAAGCGGTTGTTGATGTTCCGGTTCCCGAATACGCTAACGTCCCCGAGGCAGGTGTATACCAATCTTTAACAGCTATGGCGCCCTGATTTAAAGTGCCCGACATGGTTAATACACCTGCTGTTGGTACTGTGGTTGTAATGTAAGGGTTTAAGGTGCCGGTTACGCCTCTGAAAAAGAAAAGCACGCCATTACCAACAGGTATATTGTATACTGTACTGCTACTATAGGTTGTTTTATAACCATAAGCAGGGGTTTGCGCCATATCACTAATACCTTGCCAGTTCCCTGAAATAAACGTTGCGTTTGATGGTACAAATGATTCGTTATACAAATAGAGAGATGGATTGCCGGATTTTGAGAATCCGCCACCGCTGCCAGTTACAAAAGATCCGGCGGTTAAAAAATTTATACTGTAAACACTGTTTGAATTAACACTCGCCGCATAAACAGGTGAAGATATCAAACGATAACCGCGGTAAGCAACATTGCCGCCTGTTACATAACGTTGCACGTTTACCGTACCAACAATGCTACCCTGGGTTGGTATTGGCCCAACAGATGCAGAACCGGTATTGTCTGACAACAAGGTTAGTGAACCGCTTGAATTGATAGTAAATTTAGTTGCGTTTCCTGTGCCTACGTTTATAATTTGCAGGGTTGATTTTGGTGCCATGGTTAATTGACCGGGGCCCGATAAACTAACAGTTGCACCGCTATGAATCATCAACGTGTCTGTGATTTTTAATATGACATTATTGCTAATTGTCAATACTGGCGATTTTGCTGACGATGTTCCAAATTGCACTTCGGAAATAGTTGTATTTGAAGTAACATTTGGGTCAGACCCTGTATAACCTGATCCACCATTAATATAAGCTAAATCATAAGTACCTGGTACCGCATTTAAGTCCCAGTTGCTTGCAACAGACCAATCGCTGCTGGTATTTCCCGTCCAGTTATACCTGTTTCCACATGCCAGCGCAATGATGCATTGAACAGTTAACCCATTAGAATAGGTTGCAGTAATGGTATAATTAGTGCTGGCAGAAGTTGACGAGGGCGTGCCGGAAATAATTCCGGTTGTTGTATTAAAAGATAATCCGGTCGGCAGACTTGTATTAATAGAATAACTGGTCGGTGTTGCACCCGTAACCAATGGTGAAATTGCTGGAATTGTTATCCCGCTGATAAAATTTAAAGGCGAGTTGGGATAGGTTAATGTGTAGTTTACTATAGTTATGTTAATTGCTGTGGTTGCTGTGACGGAACCTGCATAAGTTGCCGTGATCGTATAACTACTTGCAGCAGTAATAGCTGTTGGCGCGCCTGAAATTGTACCGTTGCTGGTATTTAGTGTTAAACCCGCCGGTAATGCCGGGCTTACAGCAAAACTTATGGGAGTACCGCTTGCGGTTGCAACTAATGAACTGATGGTAATACCCTTATTAAAGGTAAAAGTACTTCCGCTGTAATTGAGGGTAGGTGCTACTACAGTAATATTAATTGATACGATTGCTGTAATAGAACCCGAATATGTTGCCGTGATCGTATAATTAGTTGCAGCGGCTGCATTAGTTGGCGAGCCTGAAATTGTGCCGTTGCTGGTATTTAGTGACAAACCTGTAGGCAATGCCGGGCTTACAGCAAAACTGGCGGGAGTGCCGCTTGCGATTGCAATTAATGAACTGATTGCATTACCCGTATTAAAAGTAAAGGAAGAGCTGGAATAGCTAACGCTTTCCCTGGTTATAGTTAGGGTATAAGTTTCGGTATTGCTGAACAATTTTGTTATAATGGTTATGGTGTTTATACCAGAAGAAAGAGTTATTGCTCCCGATGTTGCTCCGGATGAGACAGTTGCCCCATTATTTACTGTAATTGTTGACCCTGTTAAACTTTGCGTAGGTGTCACTGTTATCGAAGTTGTTGAACTACTCTCTGCAACCGAATAAGCATAGGTGCCACTTGAAAAATTTGGTGATAAAGTTCCGGCACTTATTGTTAAAGCAGCCAGGTTTGCATTACCTGCAATATTCGTTGCGTTTGCAGCAAAAGATACGATCGTAAGGGAAAAGTAAAGCCAAAATGCAATTAAAGCTGTTTTCATTGCCGGTAAAAATTGATATATGTTAATAGGCTTATTGTTCAATAACCATGCCACCTTCACGGTATATGAGTAATATATTTTTTTAACCGTTAAATTTATTTTAACGATAAAAAACCTACTGTATGTATTTTTTATTTCTTCAGAGTGATTTCTGGAAAAGGCAACAGGTATTTTATTGTTACCCTCAAAAGCATTTGGGAAAAATTTTCCACTTCTGTTTTTCCGTTTAATTTGATCTTCCAAGTATTTCATGCTTTGCCGTTTACTCTTTTTAGTAATTCGGTATATGTTTTATTTAATGTAGCATTATATGTCGGTGCGCAAGGGTATCGGCGGGCAAATCATCAAGTGAAAACTGATCTCTGCTTTGCCGTAGGAAACAAAGTATTTCTATCAATCTATAAGTAAAAAAATGAGAAAAGAGGATATCATCAGGGAAATTGCCTTCAAAACGGGTATAGAACGCCAGGATGTAGATATGGCTGTAAATGCTCTTTTTACCGTGATTAAACAAAACCTAATGAACGGAGAAGATGTGTATTTCAGGGGCTTTGGGAGCTTTATTGTCAGAAAGCGTGCTGCTAAAAAAGCTCGAAATATTACCCGGAATGAAACGTTGATGCTTCCTGAGCGCCACATACCTTTTTTTCGACCCTCGGATATTTTTATTGAACACGTAAAGGCCAACAGCGAGAAATTCGGGAAATAATGATCAGAGGTTTTTTTCTGCAGCTTCCCGGGAATCACGGTTGATTTTTTCAATCTTGAAAAAGGATCTGTCACAGAGATAACAATGATATTTTCTGATCGGGAACATAGATAGGAACCCCTGGCCCGGAAAGATTGAATTTATAGGTTTAACGAAAGAGCTTCGCAAACAGTTTTTACAACATACCATATTGCAAATTAAATCACCTCAGTTTATTACCATATTACTTTTACAAGTAGTATTTAGTTTAAAACATACATCACCTCTATCAATTAAACTCTTACTAAACTCAGGTCTCGGTGCTGATTTTACCGTTAGTTTTTAGCCTGATTTTTCACGCCCTTGTGATGCTAAATAAGGGTGAAAATTCCCTTTTTTAATAAACTACTACTTTAAGTAGCAAACCCTGATAATTGTGATTTTTATAAATTTAAATAGCTGAAAAACAGGCATTTAAAAATATTGTTTTTTGATTTTTTTCTGCCATTTCCTGTCTTGTTTCCTGACTGTCAAAACTAAAAAAAACCTGTCTCGTAAAGGTAGTTGTTTAGTTATTAACCGATTTAGTTTATCCATTCACAAATAAAAAATCAAAACAATGAAAAAGCTCATTTTTTTTGCCGCTATAAGCGCACTTTCATTATCCGCTTGCCAAAAGACCGGACTTGATCCTATATATAATTCAACTCCGATACTTGCTAATAAAACTGCAGTTGGCATTGGCACAAATCAGCAGAAGGACACCGTAGTTAATGTGAAATCTAACCTTCGGTTGCAATTAGCGATGGATTCAGTTAATACCGATAACATTATGATTTGTTTCGATCCATCTGCTAAATCTTCTTACGATCCATCAGAAGATGCTGTCACTTTTCAGGGGTGGGGAAAGGTAAGCTTGTCAAGCTTTTCCAGCGATAACATACCCTTAGCTATTAATAAGCTTCCGCTGATGTCTGGTGGTGTTAATATCGCATTAAAGGTAAATACCTCCAGTAATGGAATCTACAGCCTTACATTAAATGAACTATCAGCTTTGCCTGCTACCTATAAGGTTTGGCTGATGGATAACTTTAAAAAGGATTCTCTAGATATGGGCGTTAATCATGTTTATGCCTTCAATGTTTATAAAAGTGATACAACCTCTTATGGAAGCAACCGGTTCCATTTAAAAGTAAGGTATGGTTATTGAAATTAGCACCGTGGGTTAGGCTTTGTTGCAGATTTGGAACAGGTGCTATTATATAGGGTAAGGCCGTCGAAATTATTTCGGCTGCCTTTGTTATTATTTATCAGGTGGTATTAATTTACTGTTTTACAAATTTTGCATTCCCGATGACGGCATTGTCTTTGGCATTTACGATGCAAAGCAAATAGGTGCCAGGTAAAAAGTTATTAACGCTGGTTTGCCAGGTATTATTGGTAATGGTAGTTTGCTTTAAAATTATGCCTGCGCTATTGGTAATGGTAATTTTGTAGGAACCATTTGATAGGGCATTATTTATTATGGCCAGGTTAAGGTTGTTAGAAGCTGGGTTAGGGTAAATATTGATATTGCTTTTAACGGTGTTATTGCTGTTGATCGTGATGGCGATCGGAATTATTTTTGAGTAGGTAATTGCGTTATTGATATCTTCCTGTTTCAGGCGATAAAGGTTGTTACCCGATAAGGGCTGGTTATCTAACAGGCTGTATTTGCCGGCTCCGGCGGCAGCAACACCCCCAACAACATCAAAAGTCTTACCGCCATCGTTGCTGCGTTCAACGGTAAAATTGGTATAATTCGCTTCATTTTCTGTAGTCCAGGTCAACTGAACTTTTTGGGCACTTATTGTTGATTTTTCAGCAGCGAAGCTCAGAAGGCGGTATGCATAGGCTGGGTTTTGGCGAATAACCAAAGTAAAGCGTTTTGAGCCATAAGTATTAGTGTCAGCTTTATATATGTTAAAACGATAGGTAGTATTATGTTTCAAATCAAGGGAATCCTTTTTAAAGTTATCCATCAGCCAGATATCATACAGCTGTGGGATACCTGCCAGTTGTTTACGTGATATGGTGTAAATCCCGTCTGCAGTTGCTGTTACTTTTAAAGGAATGATCTCTGTTGTTTTAGGCAACGAAAGTGTGTTTATTCCGAGCGCGATATTATCTGAAGAAA
>CAIPDP010000095.1 GCA_903863845.1 uncultured Mucilaginibacter sp.
AGAAATCCTGTTTGAAATCGATCTCTCCGGTTTCTGTTTTTGGTGGATTTACCAGGTCGAAATTGGTCACATGGAAAGTTTCGCCAGCACCTTCAGCATCAGATGCGGTAATAATAGGTGTATGTAAATAAACAAATCCCCTGTCCTGGAAAAAAGTATGAATAGCGTATGAAAGGGTATTACGTACCCGGAAAATGGCGCCGAAAGTATTAGTGCGGAAGCGTAGGTGTGCAATTTCGCGTAAAAACTCCAGGCTATGTTTCTTAGGTTGAAGTGGGTATTTTTCGGGATCGCTATCGCCTAAAACTTCTATTTGGCTCGCTTTAACTTCAACTTTTTGGCCTTTACCCAGCGAAGCAACCAATTCGCCAACAACACTGATGGCTGCGCCGGTGGTCAGGCGTTTCAAAAAGGTAGGGTCGGTATTTTCAAAGTCGACAACAATTTGAATATTATTATAGGTCGAGCCATCATTCAAAGCTATAAACTGGTTGTTGCGAAAGGTACGTATCCAACCTTTAACAGTAACCTCTATTTGGGTTTGTTCACTTTCAAGTAATGCTTTGATCTTGGTCCGCTGGCTCATATAAAAATATATTTTCGAGCGGCAAAAATAGCCAGAATTTTTTACATTCTACTTGCTCAGATACTTGCCGATTATGCGATCACGATGCTGTTCTGATATGGAGCTGCTGCTAAAATTTATAAATTTCCACAATTCTGTTCCATACAACTACCTTTGTCCGGTATGAACCCCAGGTTAAGCCTACTCATCGGCATCATTTGCATTTCTTTCTCGCCGATTTTTGTCAGGCTTGGCGATGCCTCGCCCTTAGTTTCTGCATTTTACCGTATTTTTTTTGCCTGGGTAGTGTTGGCGCCCTATGCTATAATCGGGAAAAAGTTAAAGATCGCACGGCGCGACCTGCTGATAGCCCTGCTCGGAGGCGTTATTTTTGCCGGAGATATTGCCGTATGGAATATGTCATTGATGAAGATCAGCGCAACAATATCAACGTTGGTGGCCAATCTTGCTCCTGTTTGGGTGGGTTTGCTGAGCTATTTGATCCTTCGCAAAAAATCGGGGCGGAACTTCTGGATCGGCACGGCTGTAGCTATTGTCGGTATGATCACGCTGGTAGGCTTCAACAAAATTGTGCAGTTGCAGTTCAATATTGGCTTTGTTTACGCACTGATCGCCAGTTTTTTTTATGCGGTCTATATTATGATCACCAAGGGTGTCTTGCGCAATATCAGCACGGTTACTTTCATGTTCTATAACATGCTTGGCGCGAGTATTTTTATGCTGGCGGTATGCAGTTTTCGACATGATAATCTGATCCAATTTTCCACACCCACCTGGTTCTGTCTGATCGGGGTAGGGTTGATTTGCCAGTTGGCCGGCTGGATCACCATCAATTATGCTATCAATCACCTTGAAACGACAAAAGTTTCCATCGCACTACTCAGTCAAACTGTTATTGCCGGTTTTTGGGCGATGCTTTTCCTTGGTGAAAAACTGGAATTTAATGAGATCATCGGTAGCGTGATCGTTTTAGCCGGTATTGCGATCACGTTTTTCAGAAAACGCATTGCCGCAGTTTCCAATTAAAAAGGTACCTGCAACCAGAAACGACCGTTAGTTAGGTTCACACTATTTCCCGGATCTGTACTCCCCTGAACTTTAACAAAATGGAGTTGAAAGGTACCCTGCGTAATATTCGAAGCGATATCGTATTGTGTAACCGTAACCGAATTATTTTGTGTGGTATCAAGTTGATAGAGCGAGGCTGGACTGTCGGGAGTAATTGAATAAATAAAGGTGGCTTCCCCTTTTTTAAGTTGATAGGTGCCTTTGCCATTGAAAGCTATTTTAAAGTTAAGGTTATTTTTACTGGCTGAACCGATACCTTGCACCAGGATAGAATCACCGCCGGCTTTACTGGTGTTTGGCTGGCCCAGCCAGGATGTCGACCCGATGTTGGCAGCGATGAAAAGGTCGTTCCCGGAAATTTGATTTTCTTTTTTACACGATAGGGCTAACATCGTTCCTGCAGCCAATATTAGGGTAAGAAGCTTTTTCATAACGATTGAAAGGTTATCATACTAAAAGCAATTACGAAATTAATAGTTACGATGATACAATCGTCATAAAAATATTGGCAAGCCAGACAGGTATCACCGGCTAAAAAGTTATTTTTGTTGGTACGACTCAAAGCAATGATCACCAAACTCACTATCGACCGCATTATGGAAGCCACAGACATCGTGGAAGTGATCGGTGAGTTTGTGCAGCTAAAAAAGCGCGGCGCCAATTATGTCGGATTGTCGCCATTCAGCAACGAGCGAACCCCTTCCTTTACTGTATCTCCGGCGAAAGGTATTTTTAAAGATTTCTCGTCCGGGAAAGGTGGTTCTGCGGTTACCTTCCTGATGGAGCTCGAAAAATTCTCGTATCCGGAAGCACTTAAATGGCTGGCAAAAAAATACAGCATCGAGGTTGAAGAAACCGTTGAATCGACCGAAAATAAGGAAGAAGAAAATCATCGCGAGAGCCTGATGATCGTCAGCGGATATGCCGCTAAGTTTTTTCACGAAAGTTTACTGGAGACACAGGAGGGACAAAATATCGGGCTGAGTTATTTTAAAGAGCGAGGTTTCAGCAATGAGACGATCCGAAAATTTGAACTGGGTTATTCGCCCGACCAGTGGGAAGCCTTTACCAGTAAAGCATTGAAAGAAGGGTATCAACAGCAATTCCTGGAAGAGACCGGCTTGAGTGTAAAACGCGACAACGGTACTTTATACGATCGTTATCGTGGGCGGGTAATGTTTCCGATACACAGTTTTACTGGCCGGGTAATAGCATTTGGCGGAAGAACGCTTAAGAATGACAAAAACGTCCCCAAATACGTCAACTCTCCTGAGTCTGAGATCTACCATAAATCTAATATTTTATATGGTTTATATTTCGCAAAAAAGGCTATACGTGATGAGGATAATTGCTACCTGGTAGAAGGTTATGCTGATGTGTTATCTGTTCATCAGGCAGGAATTGAGAATGTAGTGGCCTCTTCGGGCACTTCATTAACGGTAGAGCAGATCAGATTGATCGGCCGTTTTACCAAAAACGTCACAATACTTTATGATGGCGATGCTGCAGGGATTAAAGCCTCGCTACGCGGCCTGGATATGATCCTGGAAGAAGGACTTAATGTTAAAGTTGTGCTGTTCCCGGATGGGCACGACCCCGATTCTTATGTACGGTTGGTAGGTACAAACGCATTTAAAACCCATATCGATCAGAATCGTAAGGACTTTATTCTTTATAAAACCGATATCTTACTAAAAGAGGCCGGAAATGATCCTATCCGTCGGGCT
This sequence comes from uncultured Mucilaginibacter sp., assembly GCA_903863845.1. Classification (GTDB taxonomy): domain Bacteria; phylum Bacteroidota; class Bacteroidia; order Sphingobacteriales; family Sphingobacteriaceae; genus Mucilaginibacter. Next base: position 3,382 of record CAIPDP010000095.1, read on the forward strand.
GATGTGATAAGGGAGATTGTTGAAAGTATCGCCAAAATACCCGATTCCATTAAGGCCTCGGTATTTATCCGCGAATGCAGTCACCAATTAGAGATCGACGAGCGTGCCTTGCTTTCGGAATTGAATAAAATGCGCCTCTCCAAAGCCAGGAAGGAGGCGCAGCAAAATACGCGTACTATTGAGCCGTCGGATTATTTGCCTCCTGACGAACTGCCTCAGGAACTGCCGGTAAAAAAAGAGGATTCGAGTCAGGAGCGGGAGATCGTACGGTTGCTTTTGCTGTATGGTAATAAGATGATCGATTGGGATGGCATTGCAAATACCTATATCGGGCCCTTTATGATAGCTGAATTGACAGACGTTGAATTTGAACATGAAGCCAGTAAAAAATTCGTAAATCAATATGCCAAAGAAGTTGAGAACGGAATTTTACCCGATGAACAATTTTTTATCCATTTTGCCGATAAAGATATAGTCGATCTAACGGTCACGCTGCTGGCTACTAAATATACCCTTAGCGATAACTGGTACGAAATGCACAAAATACTGGTGCCCGATGAACAAGTGAATATGAAGGCAACCATTTTAGGGGCCATATTTCATTTGAAAAAGCAAAAAGTGGGCAAGATATTGGATGGATTACGCACTGAATTACAAAAAGCTGAAGGAGAAGCGGATACTGAAATATTACTTACCCAGTATATGCATATGAAGAAGGTGGAGAAAAGCATTTCGGATTATTTAGGTTCTGTGATATTAAAATAATGGCGCAACACCTCGAACTTGGCCGCAAAGGCGAGGCCCTGGCAAAAGCATATTTAGAACAAAAGGGCTTTGAGATACTCGATGAGAACTGGACCCACGGCAAATGCGAAGTTGACCTCATCGTCTATAAGGATCGGCGCATTGTATTTGTTGAGGTTAAAACACGTTCCAGTAATACCTTTGGCGAGCCCGAGGATTTTGTAGATGCACGGAAACAAAAATTGTTGGTTGAAGCCGCTGATGAATATATTTACCTGATGGATCACCAGGGGGAGGTGCGATTTGATATCATATCTATCCTTTTTGACCGGAATGCAGCATATAAATTAAAACATATTGAGGATGCCTTCTGGCCCTCGCCAATTTAAAGTATGAAGAAGAGAATAATCGTTTATTTTGCTATTACAACTGTTTTTATATACGGTTTTACCGGTTGTAAACCCACTGAACACCATGTCGACATTACGGTTTCTCCTGAGGCCGGTACAAATTATAAATCCGGAGATCCGGTGACAGTTAAGGCTAATTACCCTAACGATTTGAAGCCCGATTCGATCGTATTCCTCGTTGATTCAGCTAAGGTTGCCACTAAAAAGGATTCTACGCCCTTTATATTAAAAACCGACAGTTATTCCCTCGGCCCGAGAATAATAACTGCCAGGATATTCAGCCAGGGAAAAAGTACGGAGGCTACAACCAATATTGTCTTGCTGGCCGCCAAAGCCCCTGAACAATATACTTATGTGGTGGAGCGAAAATTCCCGCACGACACCAGTTCATATACCGAGGGTTTGGAATACCACGATGGGTATTTGTACGAAAGCACCGGGCTGAATGGCAATTCAAAAATGTTGAAAGTTGACCTGCAAACAGGCAAGGCGCTGCAGTCGATCAAACTGGATAAAAAATACTTTGGTGAAGGGTTTACTATTGTAGGGGATAAGATCATGCAATTGACCTACCGCGAAAAAACGGGGTTTGTTTACGATAAAAAAACTTTCAAAACCCTCAAAACCTTCAGCTACAATACGGGTGTCGAGGGATGGGGTGTTTGTAATGATGGAACGAAGATATACACTGATGACAGTACCAACCGGATATGGTTCCTGGATTTAAACGATTACCACAACATCGGCTTTGTTGACGTATATGATGATCAAAAACAGATCGACGAGGTCAATGAATTGGAATACATCAATAAGAAAATTTACGCTAATGTATATACACAGGACACGATCCTGGTGGTCAATCCTAAAACCGGCGCTGTTGAGCAAAGGGTAGATATGAAGAATCTTTGGCCTTTAAAGGATCGCCCGTCGGGCTTTGACAATACCCAGAATGTACTTAATGGTATTGCCTGGGACGAGCTGGGCAAGCGCCTGTTTGTCACCGGCAAAAAATGGCCTTATGTATACCAGGTGCGGTTTGTGAAAAAGTGACATTTTTTGGTTTAAAGATCTTTTACCAATTTCCATCCATATTTTGAAATGAATTCATCGACTTCATTATTAAAGGTTTTTTTAGTGTGATGAATTTCCTGGTTATTTATATAATTGACCACTTTACCTGCCTGGGATTCACTGACTGAAACGGCAAAGTAATCGTCCTGCCAGCTAAATTTTTCTTTTGCCAAACCATTCTTGTTGATCCAAAAAGATGATTCGCCTTTGATAAGTTGACTGATTTTAGAAATTGTTTGATCTTTCCCGAGTGAGATAAGAGAATGGATATGGTCGGTATATCCGTTTATTGATTGCAAATAAATATCTTTCTCTTTGCTGTTTTTCTTGATATGCTCGAATAAGTCGTATCTGAATTCTTTGTTGAGCAGTGGTTCTCTGTTTTTTGTTGCAAAAACTAAATGTACCCAGATTTTTACAAATGACATGGCTGATAAGGTTAGGCTAAAGCCGTTTACTATTTAATAATTAACCGTTGGCTGAAACCAACGGCAATGAAACTAGAGAGAATTTAACTTTATTCAAAATATTTTTCGAAGATTGCCTATGATTTTTTGGAAG
>CAIPDP010000096.1 GCA_903863845.1 uncultured Mucilaginibacter sp.
ATCCTGATCGACCTCGACAGGGATATATGGACCTATATCTCGATGAACTACTTCAAACAAAAGATCAAAGCAGGCGAAGTAGGTTCATCGGCCATGCCGCACAAAGTAAACCCGATCGATTTTGAAAATTCGGAAGGTAACCTGGGTATCGCCAATGCTTTGTTTGAGCATTTATCCGCCAAATTGCCGGTGTCACGTTTACAGCGTGACCTGACAGACTCTACTGTACTGCGCAACATTGGCATGCCGGTAGCGCATAGTTTGATCGCGATCAAATCGACCCTTAAAGGTTTGAGTAAACTGTTATTGAACGAACCAGTGATCACTGCCCACCTCGAGGCTAACTGGGCCGTAGTTGCCGAAGCAATACAAACGATACTCCGCCGCGAGGGCTATCCAAACCCATACGAGGCGCTGAAAGAATTAACCCGCACCAATTCAACGATCAACGCCCAAACCATTTCTGATTTTGTAGAGACCCTGGCCGTGAGTGATGCAGTTAAAGCCGAGATAAGGCAGGTTAGTCCGTATAATTATACCGGTATTTAGATCACTGATTTAGGGTGATTTTGATGATTGCACAGATTTGACTGTCCATTATGCTAATGACCGATGTCGCTTTTTTTTTAGAATCACAGATTTAGAGTGATTTTGATGATTGCACAGATTTGACTGTCGCTTTTACAAAGGACAAATGCCCCAATGACAAATGACGCGCAGCAAATGACCTAATGACCCAATGACAAATGACAAATGCCCAATGACGCGCAGCAAATGCCCAAAACGTCACAAGCCCGTCAAAACTGATGGCGTTCTGCTGTAAAGTCAAAAAGCTGTATAACTTTGTCTTTTAAAATTAATTAGCACCTGATGAATATCAACGTATATACTGAATCGACACCCAACCCTGCAACCATGAAGTTCATTGTGAACAAATTGCTGATCAATGGAAGTGTGGATTATCCAACAAAAGAAAGTGCCGAAAGCTCCCCTTTCGCCAAAGAATTATACAAGTTCTCATTTGTTAACGGGGTATTCTTTGCCAGCAATTTTGTTACGGTTACAAAAACCGAAGGAACTGAATGGAGCGATGTTGAGCCGATCTTAAAGGAATTTGTTAAAGGTGCAGTTGAATCTGAGTTAAAGGCACAGGTGGAAGAAAAGGCTGATGTTGTATTTGAAGGCACCGATGCCGAGATCAAAATTCAGCAGATACTGGAAGATTATGTTCGCCCGGCAGTTGAGCAGGACGGCGGTGCAATTGCCTATAAATCATTTACCGAAGGTGTTGTGACCGTAGAATTGCGCGGTTCATGCAGCGGATGTCCATCAAGTACGGTTACTTTGAAAGCAGGGATTGAAGCTCTTTTGAAAAGAATGGTTCCTGAGGTGACAGAAGTGGTATCAGAGGCGCTGTAATTTTTTATCGCGCCGATTCTGGCCGGTAATTCCTTAAAAGTATTTCTGGATCATTGTCAGCATTTCCTGTGTGATCTTTCCGTTGGTAGCCAGCAATTGACGTGAATTGATCACCTCGGTTCCACCCTTAAAATTGACGACCTCACCACCCGCTTGTCTTACAATAACAACCCCGGCAGCTATATCCCAGGCATTGAGGTTATATTCATAAAATGTCTCAAATCGGCCACAAGCAGTATAGACCAGGTCGACTGCCGCTGAGCCTAAGCGGCGCAGACCATGGCAGCTGCGCATCAGTTCGGTGAACAAGCCGATATAAGCCGCCTGCTTTTCGAAATCATAATAAGGGAAACCAGTTGCTGCCAGGCTGCCCGCCAGGGTGGGTATATGACTTACTTTGATCTCGCTACCATTGAGGTAAGCAGGAGTGTCAATGCTGGCATAAAAACACTCATCGAGGTTGATCTCGTACACTACCCCTGCAACCAATTCGTCGTATTCCTGCAAAGCAATACTCACTGAATACGTTGGCACTCCATGTATAAAATTGGTAGTACCATCCAATGGATCGATGATCCAGTTAAAACGTTCACCCCGTTTGGTGGTCGTTTTTTCCTCGGTAATAAAACCGCTTGCAGGTAATATTTTTTCAAGGCCGGATACAATGAGTCGCTCGGCACCTTTATCCACATACGAAACAAGGTCGTTTAGCCCTTTATATTCAATTTTGGCAGGATCAAAATTTAGCCGTTCGCGCCGGATAAAATCACCGGCCTCTTTAGAAATTTCGACTACCTGTTCGGTCAGAAGTTCCAGATTCATGATGACGTAAAGATAAACTGAAAGAAAACAGCTTATGAATAAAAAAACTCGCAAAAAACAAGCTCAATGCAGCTGTGATACGGGAAATATCCGGATTTAAATGCAGTTTCTCGATCAAAAACCTAATAACAGCCAGGTTGGCAAAATACCCCACCACGGCAACTGACGCAAAACGTATGAATTGTTTTGAGGGATGCGTTTGCGATTGGTAGAATACCAAATACCGGGTTATAAAAAAATTGACCACCACACCCAGAAAAAATGAGATGGCCAAACACAAAGTATAATTGCTGAAGGAAAATGAACCAAATAGGTATGATTTCCGATCAAGTAAATAATGATTCAGGATATAAAAAGCAGCCACATCCACCAGGAAGGCTGTTCCGGCCGAAAAAACAAAGCGTATCACTTCGTTGCCCGCCAGCTTTGCGGTCAATGATCTATCATCCATTAGCCGGAATATTTTTGTTGGAGCGCAATGCCGGAGCGATCAGTACGGCACCACCAATTACCAGCAATACCGATATTAGTTCGGCCTGGGTAAATGGGATACCAGCTACGTGGTATTTGGTATTGACACGAATCAACTCGATAAAGAAACGTTCAACACCGGCAAATATCATGTAAATACCAAAAAGCACACCCGGTAATTTCACTTTAGGGCGAATCTTCCAAATGATAAAAAACAGTATCAAACAAACTACAGTTTCATAAAACGGTGTAGGATAAACTGGCTGTAATAGTTCGTTACAATATTTAAAACCCGGGCAACCGGGTATTGGCACGCCTTCCCCGTTTACATTGTGCGGGTAGTTGAAGCTCCACATCCAATCAGGCAGCCAGCTAAGCCAGTGTGGCTTAGGGTGCAAATTCACTATACCCCAATCACCATCGCCGGCCATCTGGCAACCTATCCGGCCAACAGCGTATGCTAACATCATGCCGGGGGCACCAATATCCAGCATGGTCAATGGTTTTATGCCATGTTTGTTGGCGTAATAAAGTACTGCCGCACCACCGCAGATCAAACCGCCATAAAACGTTAATCCGGCAAAGCCAATCAGCATACCTACCGGATCTTTCATGAAATCGTCCCAATTTTCCAGGGCGTTAAAGACCTTTGCGCCAATAAAACCGGCAATTGCAGCCCAAAGCAGTATATTACCCATTAATTCATAGGGGTGTACCGTAATTTCCTGTTCTTCAGGCTCGGGTAGTTGTACTTTTTTCTTTTCGTAATAGGCCCAATAGGCGAACAGCCCGGCACCAATTATACCACCTGCCCAGTTTCCCCGCCATGAAAGTAAAAATGTTTGTGTATCGTTGATCAGTTCCTGGTAACGAAGCGCCATATCAACCAACTTGTAACCGAGGATAAAACCGAACATGCCATTGAGCACAATTTCATCGACGGATGCAGGCTGACCAATTATGATTGTTTTTTGGAACGAATGAATAACACCCAACTTTTCTTTTCTTTTAAACTCTTCGTTAAAGGCCCAATAGCCTGCGAAAAATGCAAAGGCAACGAAAAGCCCGAATGAATTAATGGGAAGGGGTATATTCCAGCCTGTGAAATATTGGATGAGTGAGCTTAGCGTAGGAAACATCGGGTGTTTTTGCTGGGATTTCTTAAAATTAATGAACCAAAAATTCTTCTGTTTCGGTTATATCAACGTCGCCCTCAGGCGAAATATTGGTGAGTTGAACTTTTTTCATTTCATTTACCAATACCGGATCATATTTGGCTCTCACTTTAACATAATTACGGGTAAAACCATACATATATCCGTCTTTGATATCCGCTTCAAACAGTACTTCAGCGGCTTTATTCAGCTGAGAATCGTAAAATGCACGCCGCTTTTTTTCTGAAAGGATGTGCAACATTTTGCTTCTGTCTGCACGCGCTGAACCGGGTACCGAGCCAGGCATCTCAGCAGCTGGCGTATTTTCTCGTTCCGAATAGGTAAACACATGCAGGTAGGAAATATCCAGTTCGTTCAGGAAGTTATAGGTATCTAAAAAGTCTTCCCTGCTTTCTCCGGGGAATCCTACGATCACGTCGACACCGATACAGCAATCGGGCATCAATTGCTTTATTTTGGCAACGCGATCAGCATAAAGCTCACGTTTATATCGCCTGCGCATCAAGCCCAGGATCTTGTTCGAGCCTGATTGTAAAGGGATATGAAAATGTGGAACAAAGCGTTTTGATCCGGCCACAAATGCGATCACCTCATCTGAAAGCAGGTTAGGTTCGATAGAGGAAATACGAATACGCTCAAGCCCTTCCACTTTATCCAGCGCCTGTACCAGGTCGAAAAACCGATCATCCCTTTTGCCCTCCCGGATACCAAAATCGCCCAGATTAACACCGGTGAGAACAATTTCTTTAATGCCAGATGCTACAATTACTTTCGCCTGCTCTATAACATGTTCGATCGTATCGCTCCTGCTGGCCCCGCGTGCCAGGGGAATGGTGCAAAAAGTACAGGAATAATCGCAACCATCCTGAACTTTTAAAAAAGTACGTGTACGATCGCCAAATGAATAGGAAGACACAAATTGATTGACTTCCGAAACAGGCTGATTATAAACCAGCGCCTTCGGGTTTTTGGTCAGGTCCTGGATATGATCCACGATCAGAAATTTCTCGGCTGCACCCAAAACCATATCGACACCGGGTATATCGGCAATTTCCTGCGGCTTCAGCTGGGCATAGCATCCTACGATGGTCACATAGGCCGCTGGTGAAATTTTAAGCGCTTCTTTTACAACCTTTCTGCATTTTTTGTCGGCATGTTCGGTTACTGAACAGGTATTGATGACGAAAACATCGGGGGTATCGGTAAAATCGACGGTATCAAAGCCCGCTTTCTGAAAAAGCCGGCCGATCGTCGAGGTTTCCGAGTAATTGAGTTTACACCCCAGTGTATAAAATGCAACTTTCTTGTTCATTCTCAGGACGCAAAGTTAGGTTTTTTGCTTTATTGTTGGATTGTTTTATTGTGGTAAGGTGGTAATTGTTTATTCTTTAGATAAACAATGGGGCTGTTTGTCTGAACCGCTGATTCGTTTGATTTAGATGATTACGGTGATGTCTTAAAATTAAGCCCAATGACTAATGACAAATGACTAATTTCAAATGACTCTATTCCTCACTCCACCGATAACTATCATTTTCAAGCCCAATCAGGTCGATCACACGGTTGACAACGGTCATGGCGACATCTTCAATAGTTTTTGGTTGGCTGTAGAAAGAAGGTACAGCAGGGCATATAATTCCGCCGGCTTCGGTTACGGTCGCCATATTGCGGATGTGGATCAGATTGAAAGGGGTATCCCGGGCAACCAGGATCAATTTGCGTCGTTCTTTCAGTATTACGTCGGCGGCACGGGTAACCAGGTCGTCAGAAACGCCGCTGGCTATTCGTCCTAGCGTACCCATCGAACAGGGGATAATAACCATAGTATCGAAACGCGCCGAGCCGGAGGCAAAGGGCGCCATAAAATCTGTTTTTGCGTAGAATTTAACGGGCAAATCTTCAAAATTCCGGTTTCCCAACTCATATTCCCAAACCTGCTTCGCGTTATCTGACATAACAACCGCAAGGTCTTCGATCTGGGTATTCAGCAGCAGTAATTTTTCCAGCAATAACCTGGCATATATTGCTCCACTGGCCCCCGTAATGGCAATAACGATCTTTCTTTTCATGTGCCCCGCAAAGGTAGACATTAAAGTTCAGGTCACAAAAAAGGGCCGAATAACAAGTACTCGACCCTACATCTACCTATGAAAAACATGCCCTGTGAGAGGGCATAGCAAATGTAGAGATACTTTTCTAATTCCTAAACAAATTTTTAATAATTTTTTAATCGTTTTGAAGCAGGTTTTTTTCGATAAGTAGCTGAATGATACCGTCTACCAAACCTACACTGGGCACATAAATATTCTTGATATTGGCCCATTTCATTACCGATAAAAAAATCTCACATGCCGGTATGATCACGTCGGCACGGTCCTGGTTTATGCCCAGTACATTGATGCGATCTTTGAGCGAAAAAGAGTTCAAATAATTGTATAACGACCTTAACTTGAGAAAACTCAGCGGTGCGCCATTTTTCTCTTCCGACATCTTGTAAAGCTTATTGATGTTGCCGCCCGTTCCAATACCACTTACGCTTTTAAACATTTTGGTATTGTCTCTTACAAAATCGCGCATATCCTGCCAGGTTTCGTCTTTATCCTGGTTGTCGAGGATACGGATGGTGCCGATATTAAATGAATGCGATGCCAGCAATTTCCCATTTGAGAATAGCGATAATTCGGTACTGCCGCCACCAACATCAATATATAAGTAATTTTTGCTTTTATCGATGCTCTCTTCAGAGTGATTTGAATAAATGATGCGCGCTTCCTTTTGCCCATTAATGATCTCCAGGTCGATGGAAGCTGTGTCTTTAATAGTTTGCACCACCTCCATACCATTCTTAGCCTCACGCATGGCCGAGGTTGCAAACGCCATGTAATCGGAAACTTTATAAACATCCATCAGGTTTCTGAAAGCCTGCATGGTTTTCACCAGATCGGCCGCTTTTTTTTCAGATAAATTTTGTTGGATAAATGCATCGTCGCCCAGACGCAGTGGTACCCGCACGAGCGTATTCTTTTTAAACGAAATTGAACCGTTATTTTCAATTATATCAGCTATAAGCAATCTTATAGCATTCGAACCTATGTCGATCGCAGCGTATCTCAATTTATATCAGCTTTTATATTTCAGGTAATTGTATATGTCTATTTGCGCGCGGCTGGGCACATTGCTCCCGGTTTTGTGGTATTTGTTGTTGTTCTGACTATTGATCTCACGCGCCTTGGTATTGTCTTCCAATTGAATATTAATAATATCCCTGATCTCTTTTTTAATTTCCGGATCGTATATCGGAAAGCCAACCTCAACCCTGTTATCAATATTTCGGGTCATGAAATCAGCCGAAGTAAGGTAGATCAATTCATCGCCGCCATTGCAATAAATATGTACTCTTGAATGCTCCAGGTACTTATCTACTATACTGATCACTTCAATGTTCTCGCTAAAGCCTTTTGCCCCGGGAACAAGGCAACACATCCCCCTGACGATCATTTTAATCTTTACGCCGGCAGTACTTGCCTCGTAAAGTTTAGTGATCAGTTGTTCATCTGCTACACTGTTCATTTTTAAGATCATGTAGGCAGGCTTTTTTGCCGTTGCGTTTTTGATCTCGTTATCTATCAATTTATAAATAGCCGGCCGTGAATCTATCGGCGAAACGATCAGGTGTTTGAGCCCTTTGGCCAGGGTATTTTGTTTAAGTGCCTTAAAAACGACAACCAGATCGTCAGTGATCTTCTTATTTGATGTAAACAGGGTATGATCGGCGTATATCTTGGCTGTCTTTTCGTTAAAATTACCAGTTGATAAGCAGGCATAATTAACTGCTTTTCCCTTTTCTGTTCGGGTTACCAGGCAAATTTTCGAATGCACTTTATAGTTAGGGACACCATACAAAACGTTAACTCCACCCTCCTGCAACCTGCTGCTATATGTGATATTGCTTTCTTCATCAAAACGGGCACGCAATTCAACAAGGCAGTTCACAACTTTCCCATTCTTAGCCGCGTTGATCAATGCATGTATCACGTGCGAATGGTCGGCAAGGCGGTAAAGTGCAATGCAAATTTCTTTTACTTTAGGGTCTATTGCTGCCTCCCTCAAAAAATGGATCACATAATCATAAGACTGATAGGGTGTGCTAACCATATAATCTTTTACCGCGATCATGCTGATCAAACTTTTTCCAAATGACAAACCCGGCAAAGGCATAGGCGGATAGGACGGATATTCCAGTTCCGGTCTGCCCACATTCGGGAACGAAATGAAATTTTTAAAATTAAGATAACGATTACCCGGAATAAGATTTTCGGCATGAAGTCCCATTCGCTTTACCAGGTAATTCACCATTTCTATAGGCATTTCGCTGTCGTAGAGCAAACGCATTGGGCGGCCTTTTTTCCGCTTCTGCAAGCTTTTTGATAAAGCATCAATGAATTTATCACTAACTACTTTATCCAGATCAAGTTCGGCATCTCGGGTAAGCTGGATTGAATAGGCTTCGATATTGTCATGATCGAAAATAAAGAAGATATCTTCCAGCGAATAGCGGATAATATCGTCGACCAGGATAATAAATTTAAGTTTATTGGTTTCTGGCAGTACCAAAAACCGCGATAAACTATCCCTGATCTCTATCAAGGCATAGCGCGATTTTTGATTTTTGGTAAGCTTCACAAAAAAATAAAGTCCCCGGTCGCGCAGTTCCGGGAATGGCTGCGCTTCGTCGAGCATGATAGGCACCAATGTCGCCAATACCCGCTCGCGGAAATAATTTTTTACAAACGCACCGCGCGTAACGTTAAGCTGTTTGTCGTTAAGTATGAATATTTTTTCCTCGGCAAGTTGCTTGATAATAATATTTTCGTACAGGTTGTTAAACTTGCGTTCCTGCCTGATTACAATATTTTTTATCTGGCTCAGTATCTTTTTTGGATTGTAGCCCAACACTTCCTTTGCCTTTTCGTTAAGGTTGGCAAGACGGCTCATAGTGGCTACACGAACACGGTAAAACTCGTCGAGATTGGACGAAAAGATTGCCAGGAAACGAACCCGCTCGATCAATGGTACTGTAGGATCTGATGCTTCCTGCAAAACCCTTTCATTAAAATATAACCAACTGATTTCGCGATTAATTAGAGGAATCTTTTTAACATCCATATATAATGGCCTTATTAGGCACTAGTTACAAAACTGCCTATTTATTTGTTAAGATAATATTAAGTAAGCGTTAATTAGTGCTTTTTATTTGGGGAATGGGTATTAGGCATTGGGGATTGGGCATTAGGCATTGGTTATTGGGTATCGGGCCGTTTGTAGATAGAGGTAATTAAACATTACAACTTTCCAACATCGCAACATTACAACATTACAACATTACAACATTACAACATTACATCGTTCCAACGTTCCAACAATAAAACAGTCACCAATTAACCAATTAACTAAATTGCTTATGTTTACATCGTAAACCCGCTACTATATGCCAACTTTTGATATCGTAAGTAAAATTGACGGCCAGACATTGGATAACGCCATCAATACTGCAAAAAAAGAGATACTCAATCGCTACGATTTTCACGACTCTAAAAGCACGATCGACCTGGATAAAAAAAGCAACGAGATAACAATTGTCACCGAAAACGACATGCGGCTGAAGGCGATAAAAGACGCTATTATAGGTAGAATGGTTAAACAAGGAATTGATCCCTCGGTTTTAGATGATGGCAAAGAACAATACGCCTCTGGCAATATGATCCGTAAGGAGATCAAGATCAAGGAAGGGCTGGATAAACCGACAGCGTCCAAAGTTGTTAAAAAGATAAAAGATAGTGGCTTAAAGGTTCAAGCCTCCATTATGGATGAACAAGTGCGGGTACAGGCCAAAAAGATCGACGACCTGCAGGCTGTAATTGCCTTATGCCGGAAAGAAGATTTCGGGCAGCCGCTGCAATATATCAATATGAGAAACTGATCTTTCAGATCACCTTCTCCAATGTCCATCTATGACCGAATGGATCTAATAATTCGCCATGGCGGTAACCGTAAAAAAAATCCTGCATCGGTGAAATTTCAATTGCGCCGGCGGCGATAGCTCTTAACATCAGCGCGTCGGGGTCGGCAACCCGAAGGTGGATGCCACAGGTAGTTGCACCTGCGGAGCCGGGGCTCATTTCGTTAGCCGAGGGTTTTTCTTCATGAAATCGAAACGCCGAACCTTCTATTTCAAGTTCAGCAATGTGAATACTACCATCATCATTACTGAAACTTCTGTAAACTGTTGCGCCAAAAGCACTTGTATAAAATGCTAATGCAGCTACTCCCTCGTCATGTTTGAGGTACAGCATTGGAATAAATACCGGTTTGTTGTTATCGTTCATATTATCCTGAATGATCGTGCAATATTTTCCAGCCATCTTTACCCAACACCATAACCAGCGAATAAACGCCGGATCGTTCGGGCAGACCATTACCCGACAAAGTGAATTTGCCGGTAAGTAAGGCATAACGCTTACCAAGTAACGTTACCTGCATATTGCTGTAAGAAAGTTGTCGTTTCGGCATTTTGCCGTTAAAATATTTGGTTTCGTACAACTGCCTTATGCTACCCAAACCCACCGGGCCAGTCGGGTACATCATCGTCGACGAATCGGTGTACATTTTCATAAAATTATCCAGATTGCCATTATTCCAATCCTTTGCTGAATTGTTCATGGCGGCAATAATGGCCACGCTGGCTGAATTGTTATTGCTTTTAGTTTGAGCATTTGCCCCCAAAAACAAAAGA
>CAIPDP010000097.1 GCA_903863845.1 uncultured Mucilaginibacter sp.
GCCGAAATATCAGCTTTAAATTGGTTGTTCCTTTTGGAGGAAATGTTCGGAAAACAACAACCTTATCAGAATAATACCTTGAGTGATTAAAGGCATTAATTTTAATACAATTTAAAGCTTCAATAGATGAAAAATTTTAAAAATATGGCGATACTTCTTTTTGCAGTATTTGCCTTTGTCGGTAGAGTTATCGCACAAAATAATACTTTTAGCAAGCCGGTGAATACCGTCATCAATAATTACCTTGCTTTAAAGGATGCGCTCGCCGGAAACGATGGCGATGCAGCTTCAGCCAAAGCAAAGTTAATGCTGGCCTCATTGAATGAATTGCCCGTTACCAATTTAAGTGCAACTCAAAAAGCACTTGTGACTAAATTGGAATATGATAGTCGCCACATCAGCGAGGTTAACCGCCTGCCCCACCAGCGCGAACATTTCGCTTCGCTATCTGAAAACATGTATTTGCTGACCAAAGGTTTAAAACTCAACCAGCAAGTCTTATACAGGCAATATTGTTCGATGACTAAAAAGTATTTCCTGAGCGAAAATGATAAAGGCAAAGACCCCTATATGGGCATGTCAAATTGCAGTAAGGTAACAGAAACTATTACAGCTGTTAAATAAATTTTTCGATACAGCAGTGGTGGTATTTCATCCATCGCTGCTATTTTTTCCAATAAGTTGTTGCCGGGTGAAAATGCTGCCATGAATGCCAGTATTCCTGGTAGGCTTGAATTTTAGATAATTGCTTGCCTTTTTCTGCACCGGATATGCATAAGCCATCCCAATTCCAAACCGACGCTGTTTCCTGGTCGATCAGATGCCCGCTGGTATCGGCTTTAAAATTTAGCTGTTTGCCGTCTAATTCCCTGCTAAATGCATGGAAAGTATGGTCATCATCTTCGAGGCCAATCAAAACCGGTGTTGGGCCTATTTTATCATTCAACAGACATAACTCCTGTATTTTACGCCAATCATATGCCTTTGCCTGTTTGCCGGCTATTACACCGATTACCCAGGTTTTCCGGAACAAAGTATCTTTATTTTTGATCGTTGAGTCCTGATCTACCGGCTGTTTAACATCGTAATTTTTCAGGTCATCATAATCGCTTTTAAAATGGCCATCAGGCTGTAAGATCAGCGAACCGGGATGCTTATCGAGCCAGGCGCTGAGTGAAGACTGTTCATATGGAATTTCTTTCAAAAAAGAGCCTTTCAATGGTCCAACCGCCGCCTCACCTGTAGCCTGATACCACCAGCTGCCGGTGCTTTGGTCTTCAATAATAGCATTGTAATGCCTGGCACCAACCAAACGGAAGTTTTGCCTTACACCATTAACTACGGGGCTGTAAACTCTTCCGGTGCGACACATGGTACAATAGGTGACCAATACCGGCAATTCACCTACCTGATCCTGCACTTTATGATGATAGCCCAGATAAACTAACGGATATGCCTTTGCTACGCCATGATCTACCACGCCTAAAACAATATAACTTTCGGGTACTTTATTGTTGACGGAGTTGGCAAATCTAACTGTCTTAGGCTCTTCAAACATACTCGAAGCTTTGTAGGCAATATCGGTAATGTATAAACTACCAAGAGCCAAAACCAACACGAACACTTTAACTATTTTGCCGTTACGGGTATTGGTAGAAAAATACCGATAAAAAAACCATAGCAATAGGAATCCGCCGATGATGCGCAATGGAAGTATAAATTTTTCGAGATAATAGCACAATTTGATAGCCTCCAGGTTCTGACTACCTGGAAAGGGCATCAACAGATAGGCATGCAGTAAGCCCGGAATAAACAGCAAAAACATGCTTAACCAGAACAGTGACGAATGTTCTTTTCTCTTCATCGGGTACGCCAATATTATTTAATGTAAAAATGGTTTATAGAGGCTTTAAAGATATTAAATTGGTTTATAAAAAACTATATGGTCATTTAATTATCAAATATGGCTTTTAAAAATTTATACCGATTGACAAAAGGCTAAATGGCGTAGCTTCGCAGTTTATTAATGCACAAAGAATAATGAAAGTAAAGATCTGGTCCGATGTGATGTGCCCTTTTTGTTATATCGGAAAACGACGATTTGAGCAAGCTCTGCAACAGTTTGGCCATGCTGAAGAACTGGAAGTTCAATGGAAAAGTTTTCAACTTAACCCCTTTATAAAAACCGATCCGAATGTAAATATCAACGAGTATCTGGCCGAAATAAAAGGCTGGACTTTGGAAGATGCGCGAAGCATGAATGATCATGTTACCGGAATGGCAGCTGCGGTTGGGTTAACCTATAATTTTGATACTGCCATTGTGGCCAATAGTTTCAATGCCCATCGTTTTAGTCATCTGGCTAAACAAAATCAACTGGGTGAAGCGGCTGAAGAGGCGCTTTTTAAGGCCTATTTTACAGAGGGCAGAAATATTGATGATACAGACACCTTAGCAGTGCTGGGTACTGAAATTGGGCTCGATGCTGCTCTGGTAAAAAACGCCTTAGCGAGTGATGCCTTTACAAATGAAGTAAAAAAGGATATAGAAGAAGCACAATACCTGGGCATCCGCGGAGTACCATTTTTTGTATTCAATGATAAATATGGTATTTCCGGTGCTCAGGATGTGAAGGTGTTCGTACAAACACTTGAAAAATCATTCAGAGAGTGGCAAAAGGAAAAACCGCAACCCATCCTGAGTTTAATTGAAGGCGAGAGTTGTTCGACAGAGGGCGATTGCGCTTAAAATCATTCAGAAATCGGGATTCCGTTAAAATATGATAAATTTGTAACAGACAACCTTGGTGTATAAACAACACTAATGTGCGCTGAATGACTACATCTTTAGATAATTCTTCCAGGTCAAAGTTAGTGCTTCGGATAGCTGTTGGAGCTATGTTCTTTATGGCTGGCTTGTGTTTTTCAAGCTGGGCTTCGCGCATAGCCAGTGTCCAACAACAGCTTGGGCTTTCATTTGCAGCTTTGGGCGGCATACTGATAGCAATTCCGATCGGCTTAATGGCTTCACTTCCTTTTTCGGGTTGGATCATTACCAAAATTGGCAGTAAGCGACTATTGGTTGGCGCCTTAACTGTCTATGGTTGCACATTGGTAAGCCTCGGACTTGCTCAAAATAGCATTCAACTGTTCGCCTGTCTCCTGCTTTTTGGCTTCTCGAGCAATACGGTCAATATTTCGGTCAACACCCAGGCGGTTGCGGTTGAACGGCGCTATGCAAAACCTATTATGGCATCGTTCCATGGCCTTTGGAGCCTGGCTGGCTTTGCAGGGGCAGGTATCGGCTCGCTCATGATCGCCGAAAAGATCGATCCATTTCATCACTTTGTTATCATATCAATAACCATTATTATTAGTATACTGGTTGCCATCCGTTCACTTAATGATGATAAAAGTGCGGGAAGCGGTCAGGTTTTCGTTATGCCCGATAGTTCGCTGATCAAATTGGGCATCATCGCTTTTTGTTCGATGATCTGTGAAGGCACCATGTTTGACTGGAGCACCATTTATTTCCGCGACGTGATCCATCCATCCAAAGAGCTGATCGGGATCGGTTTTACCAGCTTCATGCTGGCTATGGCTTCGGGTAGGTTTGTGGCCGACTGGTTCGCTCACCGTTTCGGCTTAAAAACTATACTGATGATCAGTGGTAGCCTTACAGCTTGCGGGTTGTTAACTGCTGTTATATTTCCCTACCTGATACCATCAATTTGCGGCTTTATTCTGGTGGGCCTCGGCGTCTCATCGGTCGTTCCGATGATCTATAGCGCCGCCGGCAAATCAAAAACCATGGCACCGGGTGTTGCTATTGCAGCCGTATCCACTATTGGTTTCTTTGGTTTCCTGTTTGCCCCGCCCTTGATCGGCTTCATCGCAAGCCTGGCTACCTTAAGGGCATCTTTTTTGCTGATCGCTTGTATGGGTGTTAGTGTGGTTGTGGTTTCGGCTAAGACGAAGTTGTAGTTGTCCTGGTGGTTATGGGGATGGTTGTATTAGTTGTATTAGTTGTATTGGTTGTATTAGTTGTATTGGTTGTATTAGTTGTCCCGATAGCTATCGGGATGGTAGTAGTGGATTACAAAATACAAATCAACCAATCACTGGTTAACTAATCACCAATTAACCAATCACTGCCGAACCAATCTCAACATGACCACATCATTTGACGGGATCACTTGCTTAAATACCTTTTTCGTTGTACCTAAATCTTGTTTTGACCAGATGTCTTTTAGTTTATAGGTTGACTGGTTAAAATCAACATCCATTTTTGAAGTGGCGTCTTTGATCAGGTGGGCGGTCCAATCGTAGTTTACAGTTTGGATACGATCGGACCGGTTAAGGAAACAAACGGCAATATCCCCATTGACAAGTGGGCGTACCCAGATCTCAATTCCGTCGAATCGGTAATATCGGAAAGCCTCTACCCCCAGTGGATCCTGGTCGACGGCGATCGCATCTTTGTTGGTCAAAATACCAGTAGTTTCCGGTGTCATTTTTTCGAGATTATTGCCTGCCATTAATGGTGCCGCCAGCATGCACCAAAGTGAAAAATGCGCCTTATCTTCATTATATTTCATACCATTGCCAACTTCCAGCATGTCGGGATCGTTCCAGTGGCCCGGCCCGGCATATTGGCGAATCGAGTCCTGCCTGTCGAGGATATCCAGTACAGACAAAGGCCGCCAGCCATCTTTATTCTTTTCAGATTTACTGAAATATGGACCAATATCTCCTGTACTGCGCCATAACTGACCATCTTCAGCAGCCCAAAGCCAGGGGCGGTTTGTGCCCCATTCGCAAAGACTGAAAACGATTGGCCTTCCTGTAGCTTTGAGCGCCAGGCTCATGGTCTTGTAGGCTTCCTTTGCCTCAATACCTTCGGCATTGCACCAATCAAATTTCAGGTAGTCAACGCCCCATGAAGCGTAGAGGCGGGCGTCTTCGTATTCATGACCATGTGTTCCGGGATACCCGGCACAGGTTTTTGTACCTGCGCAATTATAAATACCAAACTTCATGCCCTTTGAATGCACATAGTCTGCAAATTCCTTCATGCCGTTTGGGAATTTTTTCGGATCAGCTATCAACTGTCCGTTTTGATCTCTTTCCATACCCATCCAACCATCATCCAGTACAAAATATGTATACCCAGCATCACGCATACCCGAGGAAACATAAGCATCAACCATTTGCTTTAATAATGGCTCATTGATATTGGTTTGAAAAATATTCCAGCTGTTCCAGCCCATTGGCGGGGTAGCTGCCATCAGGTTTTCTTTTTGTTGTGCGAAAGATTGCAATGAACAGCAAACTACGAGGCATATGAATATTAATATCCTTCTCATGTTTTTGGGTTTGATTTAGAATAATTGGTAACCAAATATACTATTCTATTTGAAGCTTTTGTGCGCGGAATAAATTCCCGCATTAACAAATAGCCAAAAACAGAGGATGATTAACCCGCTCTGCGAATGATCTCGATGCAGGCCCGGGTATTGTGGTAAGGACATTTCCAAAGTCCGGCTTTATCTTCACCCGGCATAGGTTGATCGTGCTCATCTATCCCCCAAAACCATTCGCCATGTACTTTATCGAGTATTTTATTTTTTACGAATTGCCAGCTTTTCCACGACAGGTTGAGGTATTTTTCATCGCCGCTTATTTGCCAGGTATTAAAAAACCCAACCATAGCCTCGGCTTGAACCCACCAGTGCTTTTGTTTGTGAAGATGATCTTCAGCGGGTTCATATTCATACCACAAACCACCGTCAGTATCCAGTCCTTCAATCGTAGCCTCGCTGATGCTGATCGCAAGCTTCTTCAATTTTTCAAAAGCGCTTTTGTCGCCGATCACTTCCGCAGCTTCCAACAAAAGCCAGGATGCCTCAATATCATGCCCGTACGACACCAGCGTCGAACGGAGATTCCAGTCTTCATCGTAAAACAGGTTAAGTTGCCCTTTTTCGGCATCGATAAAATGATCCAGAAAATTATTGATCAGCAGTACGATCTGGTGCTTTAGGCTTTGATCTGGCCAAAACCGGTATAAGTTGGTATAGGCCTCCAATACATGGAGGTGGGTATTCATGGTTTTTTTCTCATTGGCATCTTTCGCGCTCAGGCGCAGATCACCGATCGGTTGCCAGTCCTCGGTAAATGCTTCAAGGTAGCCCGTTTTATTGCTATCAAAACTTTTGTCGACCAACAATTTAAAAAGTTCAACCGCCTGCCAAAGCACCTCGGGGTTCTTACTCGCTTTATAATATTCGCTCAATGCATAAATAGTGAAGGCACTGGCGTAAACCTGTTTTTTGGTATCGAGTTTATTACCGGCATGATCAACGGTCCAGTAAACGCCACCAAAGTTTTTGTCGATAAAATGTTCGATCAGGTACTGATAGGCCCTATCGGCGGTCAGCAGGTATTGCGTATTGGGCTTTAGATTATTCGCTGCCGAAAAGCTCCATAATATCCTGGCATTAAGTACCGAACCTTTAGGTGCACCATGCACGACAGCGTTATCGCCATCTATCCTGCCAAAAAAACCACCGTCTTTTTCGTCGATGATATGGTTGATCCAATAATCGAGGATGTTGCCCATTTCAGCCGACATCTCGTTTTTATAGGAATTCAGCAAATCATCTGAATTAAAACTGTTGTCCATTTATTTTTAACCCGGCTGAATGGCCTTACGATGACCGATCTGTAAATATTCTTTGTTTTTTGAGATCAGGTCGGAAAGCCTTTTTACCGAAAGCGCCGAACGGAACCCGTCTTCGGGTGTGTTGATCACGTAATTCAGTAATTTATCGATCGAACTGGTAGCTACATGCATCCGGGTATCAGAAGCTGCATAATAGATATAAACAGTACCATCATCATCAGCTATCCAACCATTTGAAAACACCACGTTTGATACATCACCGATCCGCTCTTCCCCTTCGGGTGCTAAAAAATAGCCGGCGGGTTTGTAAATTACTTTGGTCAGATCGTTCAAATCGGTCAAAAACAGATAAAGTACATAGCGTAAACCTGCAGCAGTATTCCTGACGCCATGTGCCAGGTGCAACCAACCCTGTTCGGTGCGAATTGGTGTAGGCCCCTGCCCGTTTTTGGCTTCATAAACGGTATGGTAAATTTTATTATCGATGATAGCTTCCTCAGGCACATAGGCATTTTCCATCGAATCGGCCAGGCCAAAACCGATGCCACCGCCGGTTCCGGCGCTTATAAAGCCATCCTGTGGCCGGGTATAAAGGGCGTATTTACCATTCACAAATTCGGGATGCAGTACCACATTACGCTGCTGCGGCGAATTGGTTTTAAGGTCGGGCAATCGCTCCCATTTTACCAGGTCTTTGGTGCGGGCAATGCCGCAGGCAGCTATCGCCGCCGACTGGTCATGTGCCGGCGCATCCGGGTCACGGCGCTCAGTACAGAACAGGCCGTATATCCAACCGTCTTCGTGCGCAGTGAGGCGCATATCATACACATTGGTATCCGGTTCAAAAGTTTCGGGCATATCTATCGGGTAATCCCAAAATGTAAAATTGTCGATACCATTCGGACTTTCGGCTACGGCGAAAAACGATTTGCGGTCCCAGCCTTCTACGCGGGCGACCAGCAGGTATTTACCCTGCCATTTGATAGCCCCAGCATTGAAGGCAGCGTTGATACCAAACCGTTCAATTAAATATGGATTGGTTTGAGGGTTCAAATCAAATCGCCAAAAAATTGGGGCATGGGCTGCGGTAAGCACAGGGTTTTCATAACGATCGAAAATTCCATTGCCTGGCACCAATTTCTTATTAGGTTTACTTACCAGGTGGTGATAATTTTCATTCAATAGGTTTAGTCTTTGGTCGAATTCGGTCATGGTTTATTTCTTAATATTTTAATCAGGCTGCTGCTATTGGGGTAGTGGCGTTATTGTCAATAGTCTTTCAATTTGTTCCACCAGGTTTTTTTCAGGATGATCACTGTCACTGCTAAAATGCCGACAGTGTACAATAAAGGCAGTTTTTGCCACAATACCAGGTACATCGGTAATATGGTAAGGCAGCATTGGGCGATGGTACCAATTACCACATTAAACATGTTTAGCTTAAAGTTCTTGTTAACCTGGAACGATGGATCTTCGGCCAAAACCGCTTGTTTAATGGGTCCCCAAAAACCCCATGGGCGGACATTGCTGTAGAATGATTTTAGCACAGGCAGATCGGTTGGCGGAGAAGTGTAAGAACCCAGAACCGAACCGGCTAATGATATAGCAAACAATAAGGGGAACCAATACAACAAATCGGCATCATCTATAAATTTCGAGAATACCATTGCACCAACGATACCAGCCAGCATACCCCAGAAAAAACCCGTTGCGTTAAACCGCCACCAATGCCATTTCAAAACATTGGCTGCAATGTAGCCGCCGTAGAGTGCCGATACTATCCACTGTAATGTACCATTGATATTCTTCACAAAAAAGCCAAGTATAACCCCTGTCGCTACTACAACTAAACCTACGAGGTAATTCATGTAAATGATCTTTTTGGTTGAGGCGTTTGGGTTGACGTATTTGATATAGATGTCGTTCACGATATAAGCCTGCGCCGCATTCATTGTACCACTGAAAGTGCTCATAAAGGCGCCGAGTAAGCCGGCAAGCAATAGCCCTACCAAACCTACAGGCAAGAAATTATTGATCACCGCGGGCAATATCCGTTCAAAATCAATCGACCCGGTTGCGTCCTTCAAATTCATCTGGTGGTAATATATCAGACCTAGTACAGTAAGGCTGACGATCAATGTATACCGGATTGGCAATAGAATGATATTGACAAACCCGCTCATTTTACTGGCTTCTTCCGGCGAACGGGTCGAGAGTATCTTCTGCATATCATAATTTGGTGCCGGACCGGCCAATGCTGCAAAAAAACCCTTGAAGGTCATCATCATAAAAAACAAACCAAAGAGTGAATACCCGTCACTTTGTATCTTGACATTAACTTCTTTTATAATATTCGACCAGTCGAGCCCAAGTCTTGAACCAAAGAAGGGGCTGTACCAGCCACCGGGTACATTTAAATGGTGACCGCTCAATTGCCCGGCAGCAATAAAGCCTATCCATATACAGGCCACCGTCATGATACCATATTTGATCATATCGCCGGTAACAATACTGTGCATACCGCCCAAAATGGAGTAAAACATGGCGAACAGCGTAAAAATTACACCATATACATGCGGCACATACTGGGGCGCAACGTGGAAAGGTATATAGTCTTTGATATTATCCCAGGGCACAAAAATCTCGATGAATTTACCGAGACCAATAAAACCATAGGCCATAAAACCGAGGCAACTCAATAACGCAAAAACAATGACCACCTGGTGGGAAGCCGAAACACCCGGCCCGGTTTTACCAAAACGGGTTTGCAGCCATTCGGCACCGGTAGTTGCATTTGAGCGACGCAGCCAGCGTGAGAGGTACATCATTAAAAACACCTGGTTAAATACCGGCCAAAGCCATGGTATCCAAATGCTTTTCATGCCATAAACGAAGCAAAGGCTCACCATCCACATGGTACCACTGATATCAAACATATCAGAAGCATCGCTTAAACCGAGTTTATACCAGGGCAAAGATTTACCGCCCAGCATATAACTGTCTTTATTCTGACTGGCCTTTTTGCGGTACCAAATACCAATAAAAATAGTGCTCGACAAGTAAAGCAGGATAATGGCTATATCAAAAATAGATAACTTCATTTTAGGGTTTATAGGCGGAAAACTGGTATTGACTAAAGTAGGTAGTTAAATAACCACCAACTAATACTTTTTTAACGTTTGATTGTATTTGCTGCCAGAATAAACGCCCAATTAGTCCTCCCCAATAAAATCGGGACAATCAATTCAACCTGTCTATTTTGGCTAAAGCCCTTTTCTTTTTGCCAGTTATCCGTTGGCTGAAGCCAACGGCAATGAATAAGTTTAATAGTAAGCTAATTAAACCATCCGATAGCTATCGGGACAACTTATTTAACTTTCCCAATAGCTATCGGGACAACTCATTCAACTTAATCTACTGAATCAACTAATTCACCTTATTCAACCCTAAATAAACACCCTATTCCCGGTATAGGTTTCCCTGAACTCTTTGGGGATACAGAATTTCTTCCGTTTAAATATCCGGTTGAAATTGGATATATTGTTAAATCCGCATTTGTAAGCTATTTCGGCAATGGTATTGGTCGTATCGATCAGCATCCTGGAAGCATGGCCCAGACGAATCTCGTTCAAACTGTCGATAAAAGTTTTCCCCGTACGCTTTTTGATAAAGCGACTGAACGAAGCTTCGGGCATGTTGGCAATCCGCGACACTTCGGCCAGTGTCACTTGTTTGTTGTAATTATCGTTCATGTATTCAAACACCTTTTCGATGCGCCGACTATTATAATTCAATTTTTCGTTGGTGAACGAAATATCTGAAAGCGTACGCATATTGCGCGAAATAGAAAGGTCGTGCAGTATTGAAAGCAACTCCAAAACCGAATCGAAACCTGTCTTTTTATCCAACGCCAGCAAGCGGTCCTTCAGTGCCAGGATAGCATCATGCGAGAACAAAATACCGCGCTGTGAACGCTCCAGCATATTTTTGATAAAACTTAGTTGATTACGCTTCAAAAACTTTTCATCAAAAAGATCCTTATGAAATTGGATAGTAACTTCAGTAATATCGCCACTCAGGCATTGGTGAGTGAACCATGCATGATACAAGTTGGGCCCAACTAAAACCAGTTCAAATTCATCAATTACTTCGATATGTCCACCTACAACCCTTTTTGCACCTTTGGCATTCAGGATCAGGTTCAACTCGTATTCTTCATGGTAGTGAAGCGGGAAATCAAATTTCTGCTTTACCCTCGAGAAGATCGTAAAACAATCACTTGGCGTGAGTGGCGTTATTTCACGCATCATATTGTTATTCATCGTTCAAAAAATTGCCATTTAAAGTTGAAGAAACCTATGGTACGAATTTAACACAAAAAAATAATTTATTGACAAATGCCGATGCTAAACGTTTTGAACAGGTTATGCGGGATCATTTTATTGCCGATAAAGCAAAACGCTGAGGATGTCCGGACCATCCCCCAATTTTATCAAACCGGCTGTCTCCTGCTAACAACATTTTGAAAACTTTAGGATGACCCCAGGCGTTCATTGTTAAGTATTTATCAATTTTCCGTTTAACTTGCTAAGATTTTATATTCATTTGATGTAGGATACGCTGATAAGTAATACCTTTACGCCCGCTAATGGATACCACAGAAAGCACAGTTGCACCCGTTAAAAAAACCCGCTCTCCATTCCTGCAGCGGCTGGCTAATTTCTTTGCCGAAATGGCGAAGATCAACTCGTTTATCTTCCGCTTTTTTAAGGAGGCTTTTATGCCGCCCTATGAATTTAAGGAAGTGATGCGTCAATGCTACGAGACGGGTGTACGCTCCTTCACGCTAATAACGTTGACAGGATTTATTGTAGGCTTTATTTTCACTAAACAATCGAGGCCATCTTTAGCTTCATTTGGTGCTACTTCATGGCTGCCCTCACTGGTATCTATTGCGATACTCAGGGCATTGGCGCCATTGGTTACCGCATTGATCGCATCAGGTAAAGTTGGTTCAAGTATCGGTGCTGAGTTGGGTTCGATGCGGGTTACCGAGCAGATCGATGCCATGGAAGTTTCGGGCACCAAACCTTTCAAATACCTGGTGTGCACACGGGTTTTAGCTACCACTATTGTTATACCAATTCTCGCAACCTATACAGCTTTCATCGCATTACTTGGCGGATACCTTAATGTTTCAGGAAACGAAGGCACCAGCTACCGTGCCTATATGGAAGCTGTTTTTGACCCCATCACCTTTCTTGATTTTGAATCTTCATTGATCAAATCCATTGTATTTGGGTTTACTATAGGTATCGTAGGATGCTACCAGGGCTATTACTCCAATAAAGGTACTGAAGGTGTAGGAAAGGCTGCGAATGGCGCAGTGGTAACGGCCATGTTTTTGGTGTTTATTGAAGAAATGATCATTGTACAATTAACAGGCTGGTTCAGGTAATGGAAAAGGCGAAGGCAAAAATCGATTATAATAACCCGGTGATCACGATCCGCGATCTTTACAAATCGTTCGGAGATATGAAAGTGTTGCAGGGTATCGATCTCGATTTGTATCAGGGCGAAAACCTGGTAGTGCTGGGTCGTTCCGGCACCGGAAAATCAGTGCTGATCAAGATCATTTCGGGTATGCTTCGGGCTGATAGCGGAGATGTTACTGTACTTGGCCATGATATGAATACCATCCGGGAAAAGGACTTACAGGAACTCAGGATCAGGATCGGTTTTTCCTTCCAGGCAAGCGCCTTATATGATAGCATGACGGTACGTCAAAACCTGGAGTTCCCTTTGGTGCGCAACCGCAAGGGTATGACACGCAAAGAAATCGATACTGCAACGGAATCGGTACTGGATGCTGTTGGCCTGTTGAGCGCCATTAACCAGATGCCGGTTGAATTGTCGGGCGGCCAGCGGAAACGCGTGGGTATAGCACGCACCCTCATCCTGAACCCCGAGATCATGCTGTATGATGAACCAACAGCTGGTCTGGACCCAATTACCTGTATCGAAATAAACGACCTGATCAACGAAGTGCAGCAACGTTTCAATACCTCGTCTATCATCATTACCCATGATCTTACCTGCGCCAAAAGTACCGGCGACCGTATTGCCATGCTGCTCGATGGTAAATTTGATCACGTTGGCACCTTCAATGAAGTATTTGACACCGACGACAAACGGGTAAAACCATTTTTTGAATATAATTTTGTAGAATAATAACGCACCCAAGCATACATACCATTTTAACATGGACAGACCAGACAACAGGAAAGCAGTAATCACCGGCATATTTTTATCCCTCGGCCTCGTGGTATTTGTACTCGGCGTATTTACGCTCGGAGGATCGCAAAAAACCTTTGCAAAAACTGTACACATCAATGCGGTATTTAACGACGTAAATGGTTTGAAGCCTGGTAATGGCGTTTGGTTTTCGGGGGTAAAAGTGGGTACCATCACCAAAATGCGTTTTGTGGGTATAGGCCAGGTGTTTGTAAAACTGACGGTCGACCAGGAGGCGCAACAGTTTATTCATGATAATGCCCAGGTTAAGATCGGATCTGATGGTCTTATCGGTAACAAGATCATCGTGATAGAAGGGGGCAATTCGCAGACTCCTATCATTAAGGAAGACGATACCCTATCAGTTGAAAAGGAACTTTCGACCGATGACATCATGAAGACCTTCCAAAAGAACAACGAGAACCTGGTAGCCATTACCAGCGACTTCAAGAACCTGAGTCACGCTATACTACAGGGAAAAGGCACCGTAGGTGCTTTGCTGGCCGATAGTACCATGGCGCTGAATTTGAAGAATGCCATTCGCAACCTGCAAACAACTACCCAAACGGCTGCCCAGCTGGCCGGCCAGCTGGATGTGTTTGCCAAAAAGATGAACACCAAAGGCGGACTGACTGACAACCTGCTTACTGATACAACTACCTTCAATAAAATACGTGTAGCTGTTACCCAGCTACAAAAAGCAAGCAGCAATGCCAACACGCTGGTTGAAAACCTGAACACCGCCAGCAAGAAACTAAATACAACCGATAACGCCCTCGGCGTATTACTGAACGACCCTAAAGGTGCCGAACAAGTTCGTACCTCGCTTAACTACCTGCAAAAGAGCTCCATCAAACTAAATGACGACCTGGAAGCCGCTCAACATAACTTCCTGCTGAAAGGCTTTTTCAAAAAGAAAGCTAAGGAACAGGCGGATAGTTTGAAGAATGCGGGTGGGAAGTAGATGTCCCGATAGCTATCGGGATAGTTGTATTGGTTGTATTGGTTGTATTTGGGTTAACAGAAACAGGCTCAAACTGTTGCTTAACTAATTTATAAACAGTTAATTAAGTTAATTGTAGCAGAAAAGACGTTAGCTGTGGCCTGGAGATAGCTAAATTGTTCGATTACTATCCCGCCAACCCCATTTTCAAATCTTCAAATTATCAAATCTTCAAATTAGCAATGGCTCCCGGCGACAAAGTAATATGCATAGATGCCCGTATCGACCCGGAAAAAGCGGAGGAGGTAAGGCGCGATTTCGAGATCTGGGTAACCAAGGATAAGGAATATACGATACGCGAGATACTGGATAATAATGGTATTGTACCCGGTGTGCTCTTAGAGGAAGTGCATAATTTCCCTAAATTCTTTAAACTCATCGGCCGCATGCAGGAACCGGCATTTGCGCTATGGCGGTTCAGGAAGCTGAATTATGCTACGAGTAGCTCAGAACAGGTGAATGAAGAGGAATTGGTGCAGGTTGCAAGGCCGCATATTAGCGAGCCGAATAAGGCATAATTAGATGGCAGAAAGCCGTTTTAGAATAGTTGTGTTGCAGTTCGTGCAAGCACGATCCCATTTCATCTCAATAATCCATCAAATCCCACAATCGTGTCCTAACCCCATCCTCCTCCTTCCCCTGCAAAGCAGGGGAAGGTATCGCACTTGGTCATTTAGAATAGTTGTGTTGCAGCTCGTGCAATCGCGATCCGATTTCATCTCAATAATCCATCAAATCCCACAATCGTGTGCTACCCTATCCTCCTCCTTCCCCTGCAAAGCAGGGGAAGGTATCGCACTTGGCCGTTTAGGTTGGATAATTACACTAACCAGAACAATCCTGTTACTCTAAAATCAATCCTGAAAATCGTGTTCAAAAACCCTGTCCTTCTTTATTCCCCCTTCTTCTCCTCACCACTATCCTTCTTTTTAGGCTGTTCTTTTTGTTTCTCACTTTCAGCCTGTAGCTTTTTCAGCATTTCGCTGCCTATCAGGGCGTCTATCATGCCATTGCCTTCGCCGGTTTTGCCGCTTACCAGGATATCCGGTACCAGTTTAATATGGTTGCTGGCCAAAGTTTCGGCAACACGTACAATGGCATATTGTTCTGAGCCCATGGCCTGGGTTTTCTGCTTGGTTACCTCGGCTTCGGCCAAACCTATCGCTTTGATCTTGCCGGCTTCGGCGGTACCGTTAACCTGGGTTGCATTGGCATCGGCAGTGGCGTTTACTGTTTTCACTTCGGCATCTGCCTTGGCGTTGATGGTTTTTACCTTGGCATCCGCCTCAGCATTAATGGTTTTCGATTCTGCCTCACCTTTGGCTGAAGCCACTTTTGAAGCTGCCAATTGCGTATTGATCTCCACCTGACGGGTCGATTTTACTACCTCGGGCTGCATATCGGCGCCGGCTTTGGCGCTTTCAAACTCCTTACGTTCCACCTGCGCATTACGCTGTATCTCATAGGTTATCTTTTCCTGTTCGGCCAGTTTACGGTCGGTCAGGGTTTTCATCAGGGCCTCTGGTGGCACAATATCACCGATCAGCGTATCCACACCCACCACATTATAATCGCTTAAAACCCTGCTGATATGGTCTTTGGCATCCGTTTGTCGTTGTACACGATTAGCCAAAAATTCTATCACGTCGCTTTTTTGTGCTGAGTTACGGAAATAGTTGGCGATGGTAGGCTCCAGCACCTGGGAAACCAGGTTCTTCATATTACCGAAACGAGCGATCACCTTAGGGGCTTCATTGCGCGGGATATGGATGATCTGCGAAACATCAAGGTTAAAAGTAAAACCATCGGATGAACGCACGGTAATTGTGCTCAGGTTTTTATCCAGCTCGTGCGCCTCGGTCCTGCTATTGGCCCAATTCAGCACAATATTGGTGGTTGGCACCACTTCCACGGCATGGGTATAAATATTTACCGGATGTTTGCCTGGGTCGAGCGGCTCTTCCCAAACACCTTTCTGACTTTTCTTTACAATATTACCGTGCTTAAAGCTGTCGCCGCTGGTGTCCTTACCTTCCGGACCAACAAAGGAATTTACCACACCTACATAACCAATAGGGATATAGATCATGTCAACCTGTTCAACCAATACAAACCAGGGGTTGAGGTAATAGGTACCGGCAAGGATCACATCTTCCTGCAAACCTTTTCTACCGCCGGCGTTGATGAACGCGATTGGGTCCTGGAAGTTTTTATGCCCCTCAACCGAGCTGCCGGCAATCTCGCCTTTGTCCAAAGGCTCACCGTCCAGAGTCGTAATGATACCCACTTTGTTTTCCTGCACCTGTGTAATAGGCACCATTTCAACTTCAAAAAGAAAGTTGTTGATACGATAGTTACCCGGCGTTAAAAACGCTGCCTGCGGACCTTTCTGCCCATTATTTTCTAAAAAGGCGATCGCATCCTGGAATTTATCGCATTCTACCGGCTTGCCCAAAACGCGACCGGTATCCATTGAAGCGCCGTCTTTGGCTTTTACCAAACCAAGTTTATTTTGCTCAATAATGGTAAATGGTGCCATGGTAACTGAATACTGCCATGGCCACATACCCCAGTATAAACCTGGTGCCAGGGCCTTGGCCTGCATACCGGCTTCGCCATTGGTAGCGATAATGCGGCCATCGGGCAAGCGCTTATTGCCCGAGAGCACATATTTTTTTACTACTAATCCGATACGGTCGTCGGGCACGATGACCATACCAAAAAATACACGAAGTACAAATTTGTACATCAAGAGGAGGATGATGATAGGCACAGCCCACCACAATACCTGTAAAAGGAAATTGTTCATTGTTTTGTTAAGATTTTAAAACGGTGCCCTCAAGGATCGGGACCTCACCATACTTACAGCATCTTTTTGAGTCCTTAGCTGTATCGTGTTAATTAGACGGTCGGGCTTGAAAATGTTACATATCATGATAGTATTTTAGGTAATTCAAATATGCTTTTTCGGCTTTGCAATAACAAAAAACCGGCAATAAATATTTTCAAACGCTTTTTGGGAACATGAAAGATTACTTAGGTTTAAATTACTATTATTGAAACATGTTTCGAAATATCCTGATCATTAGCCTGGCTCTTTTTCTGCTTGCCTCCTGCAAACAAAAAATAAAACTGAACCCCGCCCAACTTTATGGCAAGTGGAACTATATCAAAGTGGAAAACCCAAATGCACACCCGCCCGATAGCGTGAAAAGCGAAGAACTAAAAATTCAAAAGCCCTACCTGCTGATCAGCAAGGACAGCCTTCAATTGTGGTGGGGTGGCGGTATATTATCGCGCGGTACTTATACCCTGGCTGGCGACAGTATCGTTTACAAAGAAATACTCCCCGGCGGTCAAACCCGTGTATTTCCCTTCATCGTCTCCAAACTCACCGCCAGGGATATTGTGTTTGAAACGACAGGCGAGGATGGGTCGTTTGTGACGGCGGTGAAGGGTAATTAATTTGAAGATTTGGTGATTTGAAAATTTGAAAGTTTGGGGCGGCATTTCAATTGCGACCGCTGTCCGTAGCCTCTGACTACGGACCAGTATGCAACTAGTCTTCAGAGGAGACTACCGTCCGCCGCATTTAGGTCACCTATTTATTATTCCGGCACCTGTCGCTGCAATATTTTAATTCATCCCAAACTTTTTCCCATTTCTTTCGCCAGGTAAAGGGCCGGTTGCAAACCACGCATATTTTAACGGGCAAATTTTCTTTTTTCACGTTTTTCATACCTTGACCGCTGTTTCGTGTGATTTCGCTGAGGCCTGAAATCTACGCTGTCTGAACTAAAATTTTGGGGGAATATAATTTTGCAGGATGAACCAGTACAAACTTACCGAAGCACATTTTAACAGGCTATCGGCAACTTCCAATACCTGATACCTAATACCTGATACCTAATTCCCGATACCTACCCCCCAATCTCCCACAACTCAATTTTATTCCCTTCCGGGTCGAGGATGTGGACGAATTTGCCATATTCTTCGGTCACGATATCATCCACGATAGTGACACCGCCGGCGCGTAGTTCAGCTACCAAGGCTTCAAGGTCATCAACGATATAGTTGATCATAAACTCCCGTTTTGAGGGCTCGAAGTATTTGGTATTGGCCGAAAACGGACTCCAAACGGTCGAGCCTTTGCTCCCATCTTCTCTTTGCCAATCGAAATTGGTGCCATACTCGCTGTTTTCAAGGCCCAGATGCTTTTCATACCATTCGCGCATGCCCTTCGGGTCCTGGCTTTTAAAAAAAATGCCGCCTATGCCTGTTACTTTCTTCATATGCATAAAATTAGGGATATTGAATTCTAAACCAAAATAATGTTGCTATTTTAGCCAGACAGCATCAGCAACCTAAATAAAGTCCGATGGTATTAATAAAAATTCTTTTCTGCATCATCCTGCTGGTTATTCTGGTAAGCTGGTTAAAGATCAATCCCTTTATTACTTTCCTTATCGTTTCACTCACCGGCGGTCTGTTGCTGGGCATTCCCCTCGAAAAGGTCACTAATTCGGTCCAGCGTGGATTGGGAGATACCTTCGGCGGCATAGCCATAACGATATGTGTCGGGGCAATGATCGGCAAGCTCGTCGCTACGAGCGGCGCAGCGCAAAAAATTGCCAGTGTATTGGTCAACGGTTTTGGCTTAAAATACATACAGTGGGCTCTGGTATTGGTGGGCTTCATCATCGGCATCCCCCTGTTTTACGAAACCGGATTTGTATTGATGA
>CAIPDP010000098.1 GCA_903863845.1 uncultured Mucilaginibacter sp.
CCCATAAATGGGACGGCAATGAATTTAGATAGTCCGCTTACTGTGCAAACGGATGATACTGTTTCAATATTTTGTCCTTAAAATTTTGCACTCGACTGCCACTGAGCCAGCATCTGCTATTGCATCAGCATCAGACTTACGAAGTTTTAAAAACTTCGTAAGTCTCGTCGGTAGGGTCGTCGGTAGTCTTTGCGGCAACCTCATTTTCGGCACTACCAGATTATGCAGGTTCAATAGTCGGCCTATCAAAACATTGCCGTTGGCTTCAGCCAACGGACCAAAGCAAAATTTTAATTGGCTTTAGCCAAAAAAATTGCATGCCCGCCTGCAAAAAAAAGCGCCCAGGAATATTCCGGGGCGCTTTTTCTATTGATCGGTTGATGAACCTACCAGAACCTGACGTATAGCAACGAAATGATCATCAAAGTAATAACGATCATAGCAATAATGCCAGGTTGTAATTTGAACATGCTCTTGTCCAAAGCAAAGGCTTTCGGATTGATCTTGGGTCCACCAAGGCTGATGAGGATCATGATAGCCATCGTAAAGAAGAATGCCAGGCCCATACAAATGTGGAACGGTATTTCATAAACACCATCAGCATTCTTATAAGCCGTATACAATATCGTTTCATGACCAAGCCATTGCGGAGCGAGTTCATTAAAAAATACCGAAAGCAGGAAGCCGGTCAATACCCCTACAACTGCAGCATTTCCGGTAGTTCGTTTCCAAAACATACCCAGGAGGAACATCGCAAATACCCCCGGACTGATAAAACCCGTATATTTTTGGATAAAGGTAAAGCCCCCGGTGCCCCCGATCCCGAGCGTATCGTTCCAGGTAAATGCGATAGAAATGATCAATGCAGCAATAATGGTAATACGGCCTATCCTCACCATGTTTTTTTCATCAGCATCCTTTTTGATGTATTTTTTGTACACATCAAGCGTGAATATTGTCGAAATACTATTAGCTTTTCCGGCAAGTGAAGCTACGATAGCTGCGGTAAGTGCGGCCAGAGAAAGACCTATCAAACCGTTTGGAAGGTAGCCTAAAATAGCAGAATAGGCATTGTCAGAAACCACTTCGCCATGTTTGCTATTCACCAGCATCTCAGCTTGTAACATCCCTTTTTGATGTAATACATAAGCAGCGATACCCGGTAACATTACAATTAGCGGCATCAATAATTTCAAAAAGCCGGCAAAAAGGATTCCTTTACGCGCTGTTTTCAAATCGGCGCCTAATGCCCTTTGAGTGATGTATTGATTACAGCCCCAATAATTCAAATTGATGATCCAGATGCCCGCAACATACGAGAGTAGGCCAGGGATCGTAAGGTAATTATCTACCTGGTGTTGCGGTGAAGCAGCGGTTGGTTTCGCGAAGATCATATGAAAATGGTCGGGAGCGTTCTTTACCAATTGGTTGAAACCCTCTATGGCATTTTCGCCAAATCCAAAGGCTTTACTAACAACGGTTAGTGCAATATAAGTAGTGGCCAGCCCGCCGATGATCAATACGCTTACCTGGATAACATCGGTAAAACCGATAACTTTCATACCTCCGAGTGTGATGAAAACAGCAAATACCGATAATGCGATCAGAATAACCTCGAATGTCACTGGTGTTCCGCCCAACAGGTTGTTGATGGCCAGGGAACCGAGGAATAATATCGAGGTTAAATTTACAAATACGTACAGAAACAGCCAGAATATCGCCATGATCAGCGCAACCGTTTCATTATACCTCGTTTTCAAAAACTGAGGCATCGTAAATATCTTGTTCTTCAAGTAA
Organism: uncultured Mucilaginibacter sp.; assembly: GCA_903863845.1. Taxonomy (GTDB): domain Bacteria; phylum Bacteroidota; class Bacteroidia; order Sphingobacteriales; family Sphingobacteriaceae; genus Mucilaginibacter. The sequence goes on from CAIPDP010000098.1 coordinate 1,798, forward strand.
ACAGGGATGAACCATACCGCAACAATGATCAAAGCTATGGCAGCTATCCATTCATAAGCTGCAACTGCGATGCCGATACTAAATCCATTTCCGCTCATGCCAATAAATTGCTCAGCCGAAATGTTTGAAGCGATCAGTGAAGCACCGATGGCCCACCAGGTGAGGGAACCTTCGGCTAAAAAGAAATCATGGGTATCCGTAACGGCCTTTTTCTTTTTGCGGTAGATATAATAGCCGTAGCCTGCCACGATAAAAAAATAGATCACGAATATGACGTAATCAACTAAATGAAATTTGCTCATGTTGGTTTTTAATTGTTGCCGATACCGCTAAATTCCCATCTTAGCCTGCATCCTGCCTGGTTTATATGTGTTGGTTTGACAATTATATAGTATCTTTCTTGTATTATCAATACATCGACTGTCTAAGATAAACTATTTTATCAACTGAATCTGTTCGGCAGACTTATTTAGCCTTATCACTTATTTTAAACCACAAAGGGCACAGAGATTTTCGCAGAGTTCACAGAGATATGCCTCTGTGGCCTTCGTGCCTTCTTTGTGCTCTTTGTGGTTAAATTACTCCGTCACCCTAATCAATAAAGCTCCAAAGTCACAACAGATTTCGCAGGCAGGGCCACTACCAGCTTATCGCCATCCTTTTTAGCCCCGCTGAAATTGGCTAGTTTCAATTTGTCGGGCTGCTGAAAGGTATTGATGTCGGTCAAATTAGCCGAGGTTAATATCTGTCCGCTTACTTTGCTCCAGGTCAAGCCATTCAATACCGTTGAAAAATTGATGCTTTGGTGAGGGTCCAGATTGACCAGCGAGATGTGGATTTTGCCCGAAGCATCCTGCGAAGCGGTAACACTCATGGCCGGTATCTTTTTACCATCGACCACATAATCGGGCGAAATGAGTTTGACAGGCAAAAATTTAGCATCCTGATGCACCTTATACAGATCGAAAACATGATAGGTTGGTGTCAGTACCATTTTTTCCTTATCGGTAAGGATAAGCGATTGCAGCACGTTGATGGTTTGGGCCAGGTTAGCCATTTTAACCCGGTCGCAGTGGTTATTAAAGATATTGAGGTTGGTTGCTGCAAGTAAAGCATCGCGTAAGCTGTTTTGCTGATACAGGAAGCCAGGGTTAGTTCCGGGCTCCACGTCGGTCCAGATACCCCATTCGTCAACCACCAGAGCTACGTTCTTTTCAGGATCGTATTTGTCCATGATGGCCGAATGTTTGGTCACCAGTTCTTCCATTTTCAGCGTGCTCACCATGGTATTAAAATATTCTTTCTCATCAAAACTGGTTGCCGATCCTTTGTGGCCCCAGTTACCAGTAGGCACGGTATAATAGTGCAGTGATAGTCCCCACATATCCCAGCCTGCATTTTTCATCAGTACCTCAGTCCAGTTATAGTCGTCGCCATTGGGGCCACTGGCAATTTTTTTCAGCCTTGCACCGGGGTAGTTGCGCGCATATACGGCATAGCGTTTGTATTGATCGGCGTAAAACTCGGGCGTCATATCGCCACCGCAGCCCCAGCTTTCGTTGCCCACACCCCAGAAGGTAACCTTGTAAGGTGCAGGGTGACCATTTTGAGCACGCAACCGGGCCATAGTACTTTCCCCATCGAGGTTCAGGTATTCCACCCATTTTGCCATTTCTTCTACGGTACCGCTGCCTACGTTGCCGGCGATATAGGGTTCACAACCGATCAGTTCACACAGTTTCAAAAACTCGTGTGTGCCAAAGCTGTTATCGTCGGTCACATTACCCCAGTTGGTATTCACCATTTTAGGGCGTTGTTCACGGGGTCCAATACCGTCGCGCCAATGGTATTCGTCGGCGAAACAACCTCCGGGCCAGCGCAGGTCGGGTATCTTTATTTTTTTCAGGGCATTGACCACGTCGAGCCTTATCCGGTCCTGCTTTTCGACAGGCAAGGTCGGGTCGACCCAAAAGCCACCGTAAATACCGTGACCCAGGTGCTCGGCAAATTGCCCGTAAATAAACCGACTGATGGTTAGTTTCGAGTCGCTGCTGATCTCGGCCGTGGCTGTGCTTTGTGCAAACGTGTTCAAACTAAGGAACGCCAGTGCCAGAAATAAAAGGAGTTTAGTTTTCATGTGTTAAATGTATAAAATACAATTTTAATTTTTTTAAAGCTTAGCTGTCAAAACTTTGGTTTTTCGTTGATTAATATTTACTTTTAATAAGCCCTGTAGATCAATTCATTAACCAAATTAAGTATTATGCCTAAGTATGTAATAGAACGGGAAATTCCCGGAGCTGGCAGTTTAACTGCTGAACAATTGAAGGGGATATCGCAAACCTCTTGTGGTGTTTTGCGCAACCTTGGCCCCGAAATTCAATGGGTACAGAGTTACGTAACCGGCGATAAGATCTATTGTGTTTACATCGCACCGAACGAGGCGCTCATTCGTGAACATGCCACTCAGGGTGGTTTCCCGGCAAATTCTGTGAGTGAAGTGATGACCGTTATCGATCCGACAACTGCCGAATAGCGATCTGTTCAACTTGTCGGTTACTGTTGCCTGTGTTCATGTCAAAGTAATATTTACCTGATCGGGGTTCAGCATGCCAAATTTGGGCTAATTTAGGTTCATGAATAAAGAATTCAGGACCATACCGACTGAACCCAACTATAAAGCTGCCCGGACTGTTTCGGGAGCAATAGAAAAACATTTTGCCTATCAATTATCTCAGGCTACTTTGATGGGGCTGCCAAAATACGCCAGCAAGCCCGATAAAGAAATAATTGCTTCAATTATTGATGTGGCATTTTGGGCAAGTTTGCGTAAGGAAGAAGGCAGGTCGCCAAAAATATCCATTGCATTTTTACAGCCACAACAATCAGAATTGCCGCTGATCTTCGAACAACGATTGTCGTTAAGCGTAGATATCCTAACCAAACTAGCACCGGCTGTTGAACGCTCGGGCATCCATTTGGGTGTGTGGGAAGAAGACGGCGAATGCTATATCTGGGGTACAACGCATACGATACCGAGTTTTTGTTTTGTATTGGAAGTAGTTGAACCGGGACTATTGGTAGTGAAACATAAACGCACCGATGATTTTGGCAAGTATGCCAATGTGGCTGTACTAAAGGGTGACGAAATAAAATTGGTAGACCCGGATAGTATCAACCTGCCCGACTGCCCGGCACTGCTTGAATCCCTGCTTGGTTTTACGACGAAAAATTCGAAAAACCTGCCCGTTAACCTGCATATGCAATTGGCGGTATCGATGAGGGCGCATGGACATGGCGGTATTTTGCTTATTGTGCCTTCAGCAAACAACAATTGGCAAAAATCAATTATCGACCCCATCTCTTATGCCATTGAACCGCCTTATGCCGGACTTGCAAACCTGATCCTGGAGTCGGCCAAACGGGATGATATTGCACTTTGGCGGGAGGAATTGGACGATCAGATAGACCATGTCGCAGGTTTAACCGCTGTCGACGGTGCTACCATCATCAATGATCGCTGTGAGCTATTGGCATTTGGTGCAAAAATTACCCGCCCGCATGGAAGTGAAACGGTAAAAGAAATAATGGTCACCGAACCGGTAATTGACAGCGAAGCGCAGGTTATATCTCCCGGTCAGGATGGGGGTACCCGCCACTTTGCTGCTGCGCAGTTTATTTATGATCAGCGTGAAGCAATGGCACTGGTTGCCTCGCAAGACGGGCGTTTTACGATCTTTTCCTGGTCGCCTTGCGACGAGATCGTACATGCACACCGGGTGGATACGCTTTTGCTGTAATACGTCCCGATCTATTTACCACAACCAGATCCTGGTTATTTCTTTACCTGCCCGATCAGCCATTTCGCGATATCATCGGCAGCTTTATCGTTCTGAAAATCTTTGGTAAGACGTCCATTGGTGTATTCGTTATATAGCCATGGGTCGCCAACCGCCATTACTACACCCTTGCCATATTGAGCCACCGCGATGATATCGTTATCGCCATCTTTCAGTATTGAATAAGCTGGTCCCGACAGGCTGAGTGAGCAGATATCTTTCATGAAAATTTTTCTGGCCGTACGGATGACCGGGTTATCGATTATGATAAAAGCACCCTGTTTTAAATGCTTGTCATCGCTGACGTGGTTTAACAGATCGTTATTAAAATGTATGCCGAAATTGGCTGCCAGTTCATTAAAATGTTTCAGCTCCACGTTGGCGCTGTCATTCGCCATCAGGAGTAATACCCCGCCATTTTCCACCCAATCCGATATCACTTTGATATCTTTTGATTCGATAAATTTCGGATCGGGCGTTTCCTTTTTAGTATCCGGATCAACTATAATATAAATGTCGGCTTTAGCCAGGCGCTCCGGGCTAGGCCTTTCATGAAGGGTACTTAAAGTTGCGCCATTCCGCTTGAATGCTTCGCCAAATTGCGAAAATCCGGCATTGTCTGTTTCTTCCCATTTGTAGTGATAGGATATCAGCTTACCCGATGCGTCTTTGATATGCTCGTTATTGAACCATGAATCGAGTACCACGCGGGTTTGTGCATGGCTTGATGTTATCCCCATTAAGAATAGCATCCCAAAAAACATTCTTTTCATATGAGGCTTGTGAGGGTGAATTTATCAAAAATTACGCTTTTTTAACTATTTTGAGCCAATATTCCATGAAACACGCGCGCCTATCACTGCTCAGCCTTTTTTTACTAACGGTCATCTCGTGCAGGCATAGCAAACCCGGCTTACCTTTTGAACAGGTGAAGGATATTCATTTTAACGAAGTCAGACGGGTTTTCAGCGATGGGCTGGTTTTTGACAAACAGGGTTACCAGTTAGTGCCCGTATGGAAATTTCATTTTATCGCTAACGATTCGGTGCAGGTTTACAGCCCTAAAAAGCAAAAATACTATGGTTTCCATGTGTATTTCGATCACGACAAGATCTTTAACATGATCGACTCCTGGCTGGTGTTGCGAAAATTGTCGGCCGACAGCCTGGTGTTTCAATCGTTGCGGGTGAATGATAAGCGCGAGATCATCCTGAATGATGAAGGTTCGAAAGTTTTTATGACCTTTTACTCAGATGCCTACCTGAAAACCAAAAAACCTGAGCTAATTAAAAAACTTGCACTTCCTGGGCCTAAAGACACGGCCTTTATCCGTCAGCGATCGAAACTGGCGAACAGCGTATTGGATAGTGCGTTTTCTGCCAGGGAGCCGGTAGCAATCAGCAGCACCAGTCCCTTTGTTGTTGCCGAACGCGTCGTAAAAACTGAGGACCCCTTGTCGGATATGGATCCGGCAGAGGATTACCTTTACCCGGAGTACAATATTACCATCCATCACGCCTACGAAAATTTCGCTTACCTTTTTTCAGCCTATGTTGATGATAAGGGCAAAATATTGTACCGCAAGTCGCAAATACCGATATACCCGGAGTTTGCTGTTTCGACCCCAAAAACCATTAAAGCCATCCTGGCGGGATATGTAGAGCGCTATGTACGGGTAAAGCCCGGAAGCACCCTCGGCATTCCGCATACCAGTATAGTGGTGATCAATTTAACGGGGAAGAAGGACTGAACCCGTGCATGTATGTAGTCCGATAGCTTAACCATGGCGTACACAGCGATGTTTCAATTCAGGGCTTCTATCAGCATAAAGCGGTTTTCGGGTAATTCTCGTTGCTTCAGCAGTTGTTGCAGCACTTCTTTGGTGATGGGTTTCCTGATAAAAGCCTTCACCAGGCTGTATTGTTTCAAGCGGTCGAGATCAGTTTGGAAGCGCATGGCCGAAAGGATATAGATCTCGATCGGCTTCGAAAACGCAGGATACAATAATTGCAGTTTATCCAGAAACTCCCAGGCATCAAACTCAGCCGAATAAATATCGAGGAAAATAATATCGGGCATAACCTCGCTGTTTGCGGGTTGCTGCAGCAATTGGTTGAGCACCTCTTTGCACGACTCGCCTGATCTTACTTCGATCGGGATGCCGTACCTCGACAATATCTTTTTTAAAATAAAATGATCGAGCTGGTTATTGTCGATATAAGTAAGCTTGTTCATGGCTATTCAATTTGATCAGCCAAAACTAAACTTACCCTCAAAACAAAATAGCAGGGCAGTTACGCGTTTACCAGCGTGTATATACGCAATTACAGCATGTAATTTCCGCAATCAACGGCTGATGAGGGTTATAAAGGAACGTTGGTCAGCTTTGAAATCACACAGCCCGTCTTTTACATCGAAAGTTTTGTGTTTCATGGCCGATTGGCTATTGGTGATATATACATCCAGCTTTTTAACCGATAACGGTAAACCCGATAAATGTACCGGACGTTCGGTGCCATTATTAACCAAATGAATGGCATATTGCTTCGTGTTTTTATCGCCTAATGCCGCGCATGAGAGATCGGCGCAGGTATTGCTGATCGGCATGGCATAAAGATCTTTTGGAGTTGATGCCAGTTGCTTCAGGTTCCAGAAACGCTGGGTAGGCTCAAGCGGGCCATTGTCGCCAAAAATTCCACCGCCTTTCAGCGGCGAATAATCAGCTGTAAGTTGCCATTGTAAAATTGATAGCGGCTGGCAAATGGCCAGCAGGCGGGTGTACAGATTGATCTCTTCCAGCGCGTAGGATTGTTCCTGAAAATAGGCAGGATATTCCCAGGCAGCGGCATCGATACTGCCTTCTCCTACGATAAGCGGTAGTCCGGTCTGCCGCGCTGCTTCAGCCCATTTTTTCAAAGTTTCGGTACCCCAGCCCCGCCATGAATGGAAGGATATGGCACCCATATAAGGCCTGGCCTGGGCATCGTTCATGGCTGGATAGATGAATGCGTAGGTATTGGCGTCGGAATTGTCGCCCAGCAATAATTTTGTTTTAAGGCCCTTCGATTCAAAATAAGCACCGAGGCCTTTGATCAGATCGTCGTGCTCCTCACCGGTTTGCCGGATATTGATCCCGAGGTCCGATTCATTGAACGAAAAATAAGCGACATCGACCCCATAATGCGCTTTGAGGTATAAGATATAGTCGGTAATAGATCTGTAAATACGGGGCAGGGCAGGTTTGCTGAGTGGATTGCCCCAAACGCCCTGAGGTGTAGGTCCGAAATTCAACTTACCGATAACGGCCCATTCGGGTGGGAACCAGGCGGTCAGGATCACCGGAATATGGTTATCGGTAAGCCGACAGGCCATCAGCATCGCGTTGTGCACGTGGGGGTTTAATTGCGAAGTATCCTGTGTGGTAGGATCGACGGTGGTATCCGGCTGCCAGGCATTCCAGGGCATTTCCACTCTTCCCCAGGCTACCCGCATATTTTTAAGGCAATAGTCGATCACTTCAGGATCGGCATTCGGGTTTTGCAAACGGAAGTTGCCGCCGAAGCCGGCAAATACATTCCCTTGTTTGCTGGTGTCGAGTTTTAATTCTGCAGGAGTTTGATCGATCTCGCCATTCACCCGGATATCAAACGAACGGGTATAAACCTGACCATTGACCACATTACCCAAATGGATGGGCAAATAAAAGCGAATGATCTCCCGCTCAGGTTTAAAAAGTATATCGGAAGCGGTATCTGCTTTGATGGAAAAACTCTGTTTGGCGGCCAAAAAACTGAGCGACGAACCATTAAGCTGATTTTCATTTTCCAGGTTAAGGTTCGTCAATGCCTGTAATGGGCCTTCGTTGCTGCTAAACTGACTATTATTAAATACCAGCTTCGGCAATCCTACCGATAAATAGATGCCATCGAGCGTAGCATCCTGGTGCGATAAAACAGTTACGGTAAGTCGGATAGCACCCTTGCCTATGTCTTTTACGCTTTCAGTAAAATGCAGGCTATCGATATCGGTATTAACGATCTCCTCGTTGCCCTGGCGTTCGAATTTAGGTTTTTGCTTTTCCTTCGCGGTGAAGGTTACTTTATTCCAAGCCGGTCCGGCTACGGCAATGCGGGTACCAAAGAGCATCAGCTGACCTTTGATACGAATACCATTCAGGTTACCATAGGGCATCAATTCGGCCTGGGCAAAAACCTGGCGAGTACCAGCCAGCAACAACAGGACAATTACAAAGTGTCTTAAAAAATAGTGCGGTCTCATTGAGCTTAATTGACGTTGGGTCGGCTTGATATAAAGGTAAAATATAAAGCGCACAAAAATAAGAAGCCGGGAAGATATCGGCAGCGACTTGTTAAGAACGTACAAGGAATTGTTAAAGGCTTCCGGAAAGCCGGCTGTGGCGGGGTTTAGAAAATTAGTTGTACCCGGAAGGTATTTGAATGGGTATGCTTATCGTAGGTGTAAGTAAATTCGTCCGACGAACAAGTGATGATCAGGATACCAAAATGCTCCATTACCTGTTCAACGGGTAAAACCTCGTCGAATGTGCCTTCTTCACTGGCAAAGCGGATATGGTTCTCACTTTCCCAGATAGCATAAAGCGAGTTAAGCATATCGGCACTGATCAATTTTTTATTTTCCCCGGCCATGGCAGGCTGATGATCGGGCTCAACCAGGTATAGCGGAGTACCCAGGTCAGTTTTGCGGATCACCAAACAATCGGGGTAGGTTTCTATCTCGAACGAGGTATTGTTATTGCCTGCATGTTTGATACCGTTGGTCAGCAATTCCGTGATGATCACCTTGCTTTTGAACAGGATATCTTCCGCGTCGGCGCGTGCCGGTATATTGCCCGCAATGTGTTCGAGCATATATTCCAGCGAGCCAACAAGCCTTTCGGCACTATTGTTGAACTCGAAACACAGTTTTTCCGCGCAGTTTTGCATCAGAATTTATTTACAGCAAACTGAGCCTCTTCGGCGTAATTGTAGATCTTGAATACTTTGTCGAGCCTGATGAGTTTGATCAGATCGCGAATGTCGTTACGCAAACCAACCAGTACGATATCCAGTTTCAGACTGATGGCATATTTGAGTGAACTTACCAGGGCACCCAGGAAAGCACTGTCGACATATTTTAATTCCTGGAGGTCGAGAATGATGATCTTTTTATGTTCATCCAAAAGCCGAACCAGCTCAGTTTTGAACTGATCCGAATTGCTCAGGTTAGCTTCGGTGATGGTTACATCAGCGATAACAAATTTGGGCCCTTCATTATTTACGGTGATCATATGTTTTTAATTTTTTTAAAGTTTACTGATATTGATGATACTACAGTCGTCGACCAAAGCCGGCGACAGATTTTGCATCAGATTTTGCCTGATCTGTTTAAAGTTAAGGCCTTCTGATATCATGTTTGAAAGTTTATTTTTAAATAAGTTATAGTCGCTTTTTTTCTCCCCATTATCCTCGTAATCGATGAGTCCATCGGTAAAAATGTAAAGCTGGTCGCCCGGCATTAGTTTGATACGCTCCTCGGTATAACCCCCATCGGGGAATAAACCCAAAAGCAGGCCCGAAGAATCTATCTGTGCCATTTCGCCGGATTCGGCTTTATAGTGCAATGCCGGCAAGTCGCCGGCACCCGAGTAGGTGACAACCTGTTCCTGTTTATCGACCATGATCAATGACATGGTTGACAATATATCTTTAAGCGCATCATCATAACAGATCACGCTGTTTACTTTTTGAAGAATATCGGCGGTAGAGAAATCGCGGTTCATGATACCGAAACGGATTGCGGCACGGATATAGCTCAGGAAGCTGAAGGTGAAGAACCATGCTACCCATTTTTTACCCATTACATCTCCCAGGACGATATAGCTGTAACGCTCATCAACTTCAATAAAATCGATAAAATCACCACCTGGAACATCCTGGTAAGCCTGGTGCCAGAAATCGATATCAAAACCTTCAACGGCCGGTGCCACTTTCGGCACTGTACGAATATTAAGTGCAAGTGCAGCTTTTTTGATCTCCAGTACAGAAAGCTCCCTTTGCTTTTGTACCGTATCGATCAGGTTGCTGATCTTGGATACGATAACATTTACAGGAGTTTCTTTTACAACGTAATCAACAGCCGCCAGGTCGAGTCCCTCTGCTATCAGATCCTTGTCGGTAATATAACTCAGGAAAACAAAGGGTATATCCTTAAAATCGGCATGGTTCAGTAATACCTTTCTGAATTCGATACCATTCATTTCGGGCATTTCGTAGTCCGAAAGGATAGCATCAGGAATATTCAGGTTAAGGTAATCTATAGCTTCGCTGGCAGATGCACAGGAAGCACAATCAAAGCCTGATTTTGTAAAGGCGTGTGAAATAATTTTGAGGAATAAGGGGTTGTCATCGACCAGTAATACCCTTTTTGCATTTGGACTTGACATATCGTTATTCCTTCGGATAGATTACAGAGCGAAGCGTACAGCGATATAAGCGCCCGAAACCAGCATAGCAGATGCTATGATATATCTTACCGTATTATCATGTGTAGCAGGCGGCGCCAAAACGATGACCACTGCAGCAACACACATTGCAGCACCCAAAACGCCTCCGATCAATCGTGGCAAACGGATACGGCCCAGGTAGCGCCTGGTGATCTTGTTATCCAGTTGGTGATTGGCAAGCAGCGAATCAAACTCGTCTAAAAGATCGGTGCGCGATGCTGCCGGGCGTTCGTCGGTTTTTTTGAAAGGCGTTAAGTCGTTTTCGATCGTCTTATTTGCCGGAATGCTGTCAAAACTTTTTATGTTCACGATGTGGTAAATTTATATGCCTTATTACGTTTTGTTCACTGCAAGGTTACGGGGAATTGCTGTTTAATCGTAGAACCAGCCCAATATCCAGAATCGTTTGCCGTCATAGTATAACTCGATACTATTTACACCCTGGGCAATTACTTTGCCGTCTTGCGTATACCGCGATTCATATGAACTCCAAACCTGGTAGATATTACGGATATTGTGTACCTGACGGGCGGTTTCGTGTTCATAAAAGCCATTACGCTCCATATAAGCATCTGATTCGCGGTGGTATTCTTTTAATGTAGTATAGTGTAAAACCGGGCTGCCTTTGGCATCGATACCTGCCGAGCCTATGCGTACGCCGGGTATATGGAGCAGACTATCACGCTCATAGCTAACTTTTTCGCCTTTTTTAACGCTTACCACGTCATAGTAAGCCTTTATGATACCATCCAGGGTGCCTACGTCGTCACCAAATTTGGTGAGCACATGTTCCTGCTGAGCATAGGTTCTGTAGCTTGCCGACACGCATATTGCGCAGGATAACAAGATCATTATCAGCTTTTTGAAACTTTTCATTTTACAGGTTCCTAATTTGTTTAGTTTTCTACAAAGCATAAAGCCTTAAGTAAATGCTTTATGTTGTTCAGTCTCTTTGCATTGAACCTGTTTTACGTAAGTGAATTTAAAAATGTTAAGTCTGTTAATGTATTTTTTTACAGGCGCTTAGCGTTTTGGTCTGAATGAGGATCGGGGGGCAATTTTTAATAAATTTGCGCCACAACAACTACGCTATGTACAAAACGCTCATTTTAGCTATACTGCTGCCACTTTTATTGACGGCTTGCAGCAACAAACCAATCAAACAAGGAAAGATAACTTATGCCATCAGCTACCAGTTGCCCGACAGCCTGAGCCGTTATGCAGCCTATTTGCCAACACAGGCGATCGTTTATTTTAAAGGCGATTCAACCGTGACCATACAGCAGCAGGGAGATGAAGCTACAACGGTGATCAGTTATCAACCAACATCGTTTTTGCGGGTGCTTTTACATTCGGCGGCGGCCAGTTACCAGGTAGATTATGCAAGATCCGAGCAATCGACTTTATTGCCGGCACCCCTGGGCTACCATTATATGCCTAAAAAGGATTCCGCTTCAATAGCCGGATACCGCGCTTCAAAATATGAAATTGAAGATAAAGGTACGGGACTTATATCGGAGATATGGTACAGTAAAAAACTAACACTTCCGGTCAATTACCTGACGATGCCATTTGATACTACCTATGGTGTCGCAGTAAAATTTACGACGAAACAAAACGAAATACCGGTAACAACAACGCTCAAAGAAATTAAATTCGAAGCAGTTCCTGATGGAGTATTTGCTACGCCGCCGGGCTACAGCAAAATTACGCCCCAGCAGTTCAAAGACATGCCGGTTGGCAACTGATATGCTGAAACAACGCCTGAAATATGGCTCCATCACGGGCATAATTATCATAGCTGGCTTACTATCGCGTAAATTTGCCATTATCCCGCTTTGGGTTGGCGATGTGCTTTGGGCCGCGATGATCTATTTTATCCTGCGCTTTTTTTATCCGCGTGCTCCGGCAAGGACAATTGCTTTCGGTAGTGTAACTATCAGTTATGCCATTGAATTCAGCCAGAAATATAAGGCCCCCTGGATCGACCACCTGCGCCATACATTTTTTGGGCGAATGGTTTTGGGAGACACCTTCCTTTGGTGCGATCTATTTTCTTATTCTGTTGGCATTTTGCTGGCGGTTTTGCTCGATAATTCTCTAAATAAAAAGATTCGGTAAAAAGCTGTATCACAGCTAATTTTAAATTAGTTACAACAAAAAGGAATAAGCAAAAACGGCCGTAGCGGCCGTTAATACAACCTTTTTTCAACTGAGAGCGTACTAATTACTGCTAACATCTTCAAGAGCTATAGGAATTAGAAATGCCCGATCATGAGAATCGCCTGCAGGCTGTAGAGCGCTTTAAACAACTCGACCTCCAAAATGACCCTGAATTTCAGGAGCTGATACAAATGGCTTCTGAAATTTGCAATATGCCTATCGCGCTGCTCACGCTGCTCGACGAGGATACGCAATGGCTGAAAGTGCGCAAAGGCACCGAGGTTAGTGAATTGCCACGGGCGATCTCCTTTTGCACACATACCATCTTTGGAGAAGAACTGCTGATCATCAGCGATACCACCGGCGATCCGCGTTTCGATAAAAACCCAACAGTTACCGGCGCACCGGGTATACGGTTTTATGCAGGGATGCCACTTGTTACCAGTGATCGGCATAAGATAGGAGCAATTTGTGTTTTGGATCGCAAACCTGGTAATCTGAATAAACACCAGCAACTAATGCTTAAAATGCTGGCAAAACAGGCCATCAACCTGATGGAATACCGTATCAGCGCAGCATTGCTGGAAGAAAACACCAGGGCGCTTGAACAAAAGAATATTGTGATCAAATCAGCCGAGATCACGTTAAGGTCGTTTTTTGAAAGTGCACCAAATTTTCACGTTTTGCTGGGCAGATCGGGCGAGGTGCTGGACTTTAACAAAGTAGCCTTTAATTTTATAAAGAAGGTTCATGGTGCAGAGCTGGATCGCGGCAATATGCTGGTAAAATTCCTTGCGCCTGATTTTGTCAACAAGTTTTTGGTCGGTTTTAATACTGCGCTGGCGGGCGAAAAGGCGTTTGAAGAGGGATCGACCGATTATGGCGCCCATGGCGTGATCTACTGGGAGGCTTCGTTTGAAACCGCGTGGGATATGAACGGAGAGATCATTGGCATTTCCTATATCATCCGTGATGTCAGCGACCGTAAGACCCGCGAACATAAGATTCTGGCGCAAAACCAATCCTTGTTAAAAATTGCGCATTTGCAGGCCCATGAGTTCAGGGCTCCATTGACGACTATTACCGGGATGCTGGATCTGATCAGGGCCGAGGACTACGAAGCCCCTCGGGAATATTTCGAATTGCTTGAAAATGCTGTGAAAACCCTCGATAGTAAAATTCGGGAGGTTGTAGACAATGTGGACGATATTGTATTGGAGGGCAACGAAGTTTACCAGGCAAGCAGCAACCCCCGATCGTAAAAACAAGGCTAAAGTCGTGTAAATTATATGAGTGCGGTCATTAATAAATAGGATTTGATTTCCGAATTTTATAAAAAAAGCGACATGAACTTTTTCAAGATCAAAACTTCCTGGTCAAACGCTGAACTTATCGTACTAAAATTGTGCATTGCTACAGCCTATGTGTTGATAGGTGCTTATTTCCACGCCTTCTTTCGGCAATACGATGTGGTGGTACTGGTCATTTTCGGCATTACCTGTATCTGGTCGGTTTACTCATGGATCAAAAAAATGAAAGCGGCTAACTGAGTTTTCCTGGGTAGGCGATAAATATCGTATAACAAGCCGAATCAGGGTTTATTGATGGAGATCGCCCGCAAGACTTTTATGCCTGCTTTGGTAATAATTAAAAAACTCAGCAACCAATAAATTGGGCACCCAGCTGGCAAAGGCAATGATCAGGTAGTTATTTTCGAAATCAACTCCGTGGCCAAAAATTGTTAGTAACCAAATGTACAGGCGTAGGGTTACTGCGGCAAAAGCCAGGGCATAACTCCGGCGCATCATCATGATATGCCTGTCGATCGCTCCGTTTTTCACCAATACCCATGCCGAAAGGGTAAAAATAACCCAAAATGTATTTTGTAGCAGGAACGAAATAAAAACACCGGTACCACGGTGAATGAAAAATGTCATTACATAAGCGCCCGGGGCTGCAAAAAATAAAGCCCCAATAACATAAATTTTACCCAGTAACCTGTGTAATGGCTTGTTTTCCTGCACATATTTTGAGAACTGAAAAAAACCGGCTAATAAGATCGTTGAAGCGCCAAAGATATGCGTATAAAACGCGGGCAGGTAAAAGCCTGTTTTTACCGCAAACTGTTTCAGCTTTAAAAAGGCGGTATCGGGTTTAAAACTGAGGTATTGCAGCGTTCCGAGGCAGAGGATCAGGACGAGGAAAAAAGCGAAATACCGTAATAATTTACCTGCAAGGCTCATTTTTTCGCCAGGGTGTTGGTTTTAACGCCCTTCAATTTCTGGGCTATCCAGTTAATGTTGTACTTATCAATATCAGTAAGGGAGTCATCCACCGAAACGTTACCTTCCTTTGGTTTTTGCGTATCAGCATCGTAGCCGTATGCGGGCATATCTTCAAAAATCTGTTGCCACCTTTTGTCTTTAAACTGATACCCATAATCAGCATAGATTTCATTTTTCATGTAACGCAGCAGATCAGGCGTAATGTGGTCGACCGTTGTTGGTTTGCTGTTTTTATAAACTTTACCGATCAATAAACGATAACAGTTGTTAAGGTAGCTGTCATCCATTTTTACATATTTGGTGAAACCAAAATAACGGTGGTTAGGCAATTCAACCAATTTGTTGTTCCTGACAGAAAGGTAATGATAATAGGGGCCACCGGTAAGTGTTTTTGTTGAATCGTACAAATCGGCCCATAATACGGCACCAGCTTTTACTTCATACAAACTATCGTTAAGTACTTTAATGTTATTTACGTCGCAAATACCATCCAATGAATCTCCGCCATCTTCTTCGCGCACATAATTGGTACCAATATCAGTAGTAAACACCCGATTTTTCTTTTTATCGATAATTACCAGGTCCCGTTTATCGTAAAAGGAAGTCCTGCCACCCAAATAATAATCTCTGACCGAATAAAAAGAAGCCGTCAACCAGTTGTTATCGTCTTTCACTTCACGCAGGAAACCAATATTGTAATCTTCATTTACACCTGCGACGTCAAAATCTACCTTGCGTAATGGGTTCTTAAAGTCCTCGGCAATTGCAACCAAATTAAGGTCGACCAGGTACGAGGGTGCAATATAGATCGCACCGTTGCGCTCGCGGGAATTATATTCGGTTACCACCGTTAGTGCTTTTGAATACAGATTGACCGGACCGGCCATATCCTTAATTTTGGGCAAAAAGTCACTGAATTTTAAGTCGACCTTATCCGAGGTCGTCAGGTCTTTTTTCAGGTAGAAGAATTCATCACCAGTTTTTAATACCGCAAGATTCACATCATCATTGATCGGGAAGATCTGCTCATAAATAACCGGCACTACATTCTTTCCATTCAAATCATAAAATCCTCTTTTATCCCCTTTTTCAACTTCGATCAAACTCGGAAAAGTAGCATTGATCGTATGGATCATATCAAATTGAGGCGGAATAATTTCCTTCAGATCGGGACCAAGGAGCCCCATTTTATAAGGTCCAACAACGGTATCTTTACGCCTGAAAACAACCAGGTCCTGGTCCCATTTACCATTAACAACATAGTAATAATTATTTTCAGCTAAGTGAGCAAACCAAACGACAGTGTCATACTTTCTCTTCAAAGTTTTTGCGGTTTCAAAGGCTTTTAAGGTGGCTTCACTGTAAATATCCTTGTCGGTCAGTGTTTTGCTTTTGATGAAATTTGTAAAAGCCAGGTAATCGCTCATCATTTTGTTGGCATCAACCTGTACTATTTTATAACCCTTATTGCTGATCTTTCGAATTCTGAATTTCAAGATAGTTCTTCTGAGACCCAAAGTATCGTGGGTGTAGGTAACGGGTATATCGGCCTGTGCTATTTCTTTATTGACGATCCTGATCGTAGCGCTATCGATATTAAGGGATAGCCTGAACAATGGCGACTCATCGCCTTTCAATCCCGTTTTATTGGTTAGTACGCTTATGAGCCTGTTTAAAACAGCAGATTTTTGTTTGATCTCAAAACAGGTGTTAACGCTATCGCTGCGACCGGCTTTAACCTTTTCATTAAATGCAAGCAGGAATTGCAATACACCATTTTTCTCGGGACCGGATTGAAACCGCCCGCGAACGATGAAAAATACTGCTACCAAAACAACAATAAGGCCAATGCCGATAAGTAAAGGTTTTCTTTTCATGCAATGAATATACTAATAATCCTATATACGAAAACTGCTAATTGAACAGCATAATTAGGCATGGGTCAGTCAAATCTTCGGTTATTGCAACTTTGTCACAAGCATAAAAGCTTATTTTTAAAATTACAGGCTTCAAAAAACAAGGCGGGATAATTTTCCTGTTGCGACCTAATTTCTTCATTTTTATCTTACCAAATATTTCCTGTTGATATTATTGTGAATTAACCAAGATGAAAACCAGACTTATAGTGCTTGTTTGCTTACTTTTAAGCATTGATACGATGGCCCAAAAAAAGAAACATACCCACTCGGCTCAGGCACAAACAGTGAAAGACGAGGTAATATACCATATATTCCAACGTAGCTTTTACGATAGTAACGGCGATCAGCATGGCGATCTGGAAGGGATCCGGCAAAAGCTGGATTACCTGCAGGAATTGGGTGTTACGGCGATCCTGTTGACTCCCCTATACGACTCGCCCTTCTATCACAACTATTTTGCCGATGATTTTAAAAAAATAGACCCCCGCTACGGTACGCTGCAAGATTATTTTCACCTGGTACGCGACCTGCACCAACGTGGTATGAAAATATACCTGGATATGGAAACCCAATATGTTACTGAAGACCATATATGGTGGACCCATGGTATTGATAATCCGCGATCGAAATACAAAGACTTTATTTTATATGATGATCCGGCACATACCGAACCCAGTTCAATTATTTATGGACTTAAAGGGTTGAAGGGTTATGATGGTACCTATCGTAAAATTACTACCGTCAATTTAAACAGCCCCGCTGTACTCGAATACAACTACCAGTTGTTTAAATATTGGATGGACCCCAATGGCGATGGAAATTTTAACGACGGGGTAGATGGATTCCGGCTCGACCATATGATGGACAATCTGGACGATAAGCCTGCCCTGCCTCATCTATTTGAAACTTTTTGGAATCCGCTATTAAGCAGACTGAGGAAAGTGAATCCGGCCATCAGTATCGTAGCCGAACAAGCCAACTGGGCATCTTATGGTGAAGATTACCTGACTTTTGGTGGTGTCGACCGGGTGTTTGGATTTCAATTATGTACGGCAATCCGCTCCTTTGATAAAACCAAACTTGCAACCGCATCCGAAGCCACCTTCCTCCTGGTGAAAGATGGCAGGCAACAAGTGATATTTATTGAGAATCATGATATGCCGCGCTTTAGTTCGGGTGTTGGCGGCGATCTGGCAAAATTAAAAATTGGTGCGGCCTTCAACCTGTTGACAGGTGGTATCCCATCGATCTATTACGGACAGGAATTAGGCATGAGCGGCACTACAGCGCAATTTGGTGCGACCGATGCCAATGATATTCCTCACAGGGAGGCATTTGAGTGGTATGCAAGCAATGCCGGCAAAGGGATGGCAAACTGGTATAAACAAAATGGACAATGGAAAGATGAGTTCAATAACAATAAACCCTTTGATGGGATCTCGCTGGAAGAAGAAAGGAGCAATCCCACATCGCTTTGGAATTTTTACCGCGAATTGATCCGCTTGCGAAAGCAATATCCGGCACTGATCGACGGCACCTACAAAACACTGGAAAATGATAACGACCATGTATTTTCGTTTGAAAGGTTTAAAGGCACGGCAAAAATGATCATTGTTATCAACCTTTCGGAGCAAGCGCAGGATGTTGTTATAAATATTGAAGCGAAGGATAATAAGTTAAAGCCAATTTTGGGTCTGACCAAACCGGCTATTGTTCAAAACGCGATCAAGACCACGCTCTCGCCTTCAGCGATCGAAGTTTGGCAAATCAGGTAACCAGGAAATCAGCTATTTTTTAGGATATTCGATAATAAATTTGCGGACGAATTTTTTGATAGTTTAGTAAAACATATTTAGAACAAGGACAACTATTATGACCATGCCGACAACCATGCTCCCTGCGCTTGACGATTTCAAACCTCTGCTGCAAGACAATATAGATGAATTTGCCACTAAGGGCCATACTTTGATCAGGGGTGTTTTTTCGGCGGAGGAGTTGGCGGCTTACCGGCCGGTTATTGTCGCTGCTGCGGAAAAATACAATACAGAAAAACGCAATATGCAGGAACGTGATACCTATGGTAAAGCGTTTTTGCAGATCATGAATCTGTGGCGTGTTGACAAGAATGTAGCCAGATTTGTACTGGCGAAAAGATTCGCCAAAATAGCTGCCGACTTGCTCGGCGTTGAAAATGTGCGCATTTACCACGATCAGGCACTATTTAAAGAACCGGGTGGGGGTCCCACACCCTGGCACCAGGACCAGTATTACTGGCCTATTGATACCCCGAAAACCATTACGCTTTGGATGCCGCTAGTTGATATTGACGGGCCTATGGGTATGCTGACATTCGCCTCCGGGTCGTTTGACAAAGGGCCGGTGTTCGATTTCGAGATATCTGATGAATCGGAGAGCGCTTTTAATGATTATGTCGCGAAACACCAGTTCCCCATCTGGTGCGCAAGTTCGATGAAGGCGGGTGATGCAACTTTTCACCTTGGATATACTATTCACAATGCGCCAGGTAACCAATCCGAAAAAATGCGCGAGGTAATGACCATCATTTATGTTGCGGATGGCGCCCGCGTGGCCCAACCACGGCACCAGTGGCAGGTGAACGATCATGCCAAATGGCTGATGAATAAACCCGTTGGCGAATTGATCGATTCAGAATTGAACCCAAAAGTATTATGATCCGGCGGCTCAAAACCCTGTTTTAAGA
>CAIPDP010000099.1 GCA_903863845.1 uncultured Mucilaginibacter sp.
GGAGAAAACAGGCAATGATACCAGTATCAAAGTTCGGTCTTATTTTGAAACCTACAGCGCACTGGCTTTTGCTAAACACGAAAGTGGCAGGATAACGTTTGTGCTGTCAATTGAGATCAGGAACAATAAGTATCGTTATTGGCTAAGCGATTTTGTTTTTACCCCCTATGAAAGAGATCGGTATGGCATGTTTGTACCGGTGGTAGGAAAATATCTGGTGCTCGAACAGGCTGCAAAAAAGTTAGATAAAAAAGAACTTGAAGGTTACATTGACCAAACTGGTACTTATTGCCAGGATCTCGGAGCCCGTCTAAAAAGCTATATGATGATCGACCATCACCTGAAAAATAAGGTAAATGTTGAACAACCGAAGAAAGTAGTAACCAAAAATTGGTGAAAATCACCTTTTGCCAAATATATTATGGCAAAATATGGTTTTGAAAGAATTTTATTCTGAGATTTAACAATATTAAATGTTGTTAAAACGTTATCAGATAAAATTAAATTTCAAAACAATGCCTATCACGAAATTAGATCTATGCAAGTCCGAGTGGCTCGAGCTTGTATTCGACGACCGTAACAAGCTTTACGGCGCTTACGACCTCAGGAAGCATTATTCACAAAACTTATTCAAGGCACTGGGGTTTACAACAATCGGGTTTATTGGTTTACTACTAGGTTTTAGTTTGTATTTAACACACCAACCTAAACCGGTAATTTACCAGGACATACCATTTTCCCCAAAAATTCCACCCGTAATTCAAAAAAATAAGGTAACTCCACCCAAACTGCCGAAAGTTGATCTGCCAAAACAAAACACTATAAAATTTCCACCTCTGGTGGCCGCCAGGGATGACAGTGCGAAAAATCCACCTAAAACTGAAGAGATTAAGGATGTGATAATTGCCCAAACAACCGTACACGGCACAACCACCGATGGTCCGGTTGAACCACCTTCTGCGCAACCCGCAAAAGACCCAACTGAAGGTGCTGAAATGGAACCATTAAAGGTAGTAGAAGTAATGCCGCAATTTCCTGGCGGCGAATCAGCCTGGGCAAAATTCCTGCAAAAAAATCTACGTTACCCCGCACAGGCGGTTGATGCTCATATTCAAGGAAAAGTATATGTAAGCTTTGTGGTAGAAAAAGACGGTCATCTGTCAAATATTAATGTATTGCGGAGCCCGGGATATGGATTAGATGACGAAGCAATTCGTGTCCTAAAACTTGTCCCACCCTGGAAACCCGGTATCCAAAACGGTCGCCTGGTGCGTGTAAGTTACACGATGCCTTTTAGCTTTCAACTACCTGCAGATGATAATTAAATAGTTAATTCGGTCCAAACAACTAAACCTATCAATAGGCGGTGGCTTATACCCACCGCTTTTTTTATTTAACTTTGGGACGCCAAAACCTGCTTCGATCAATTTTTACTGCTAATATATAGTTTTCTACATTTCACCCTCAGTCCCTAACATTTCGCCTTTAACCCTTAACCTTTAACCATTCACTTCAACTATTCACCATAACCTTTCACCGTTAACCTTTCACCTTTCGCCTTTCACCTTTCGCCTTTCACCGATAACCATTCACCTTTCACCATTCACCTCCAACCTTTAACCTTTTTCCTTTCACCTTTCAGCTCTTTTTCCTACTTTTGAGCTTCCTTTCAACAAACAATAATTGCCTTGGAGACCCTGGAATTAACCACTACACAGACAGCAAAAGATTTAGGTTTACTACCCGAAGAATTTGAACGAATTAAAGAAATATTAGGCCGTGTACCCAATTTTACCGAATTATCCATTTTTTCGGTGATGTGGAGCGAGCATTGTTCTTATAAAAATTCGATCACCTGGTTGAAGACCCTTCCGAAAGATGGGCCGCGTATGCTGGCTAAGGCAGGAGAGGAGAACGCCGGACTTGTAGATTTGGGTGATGGTATCGGTTGTGCTTTCAAAATAGAATCACATAACCACCCCTCTGCGCTTGAACCCTACCAAGGTGCTGCTACCGGAGTTGGCGGTATAAATCGTGATATATTTACCATGGGTGCCAGACCGATAGCGCAATTAAACTCATTACGTTTTGGTGATCTGAGCCTCGATCGCACTAAATGGCTGATCAAAGGTGTTGTTAAAGGTATTGGCGATTATGGCAATGCATTCGGTATTCCAACGGTTGGTGGTGAATTGTTTTTTGATGATTGTTATAACGTAAATCCGCTGGTAAATGCCATGTCGGCTGGTATAGTAAAAGCCGGTGAAACGGTTTCGGCTACCTCTTACGGTGTCGGCAATCCGGTATATATTGTAGGATCAGCTACCGGCAAAGACGGGATACATGGTGCTGCTTTTGCTTCGAAAGATATTACGGAAGATTCAGTTAACGATTTGCCTGCTGTACAAGTTGGCGACCCTTTCCAGGAAAAACTTTTGCTGGAAGCAACACTTGAAGTGATAAAAACCGGAGCGGTTGTAGGTATGCAGGATATGGGTGCTGCTGGTATCATTTGTTCTAATTCCGAGATGTCGGCAAAAGGAGAACATGGGATGCGCATCAACCTGGATAAAGTACCTACCCGCCAGGAAAATATGAAACCTTTCGAGATACTGCTTTCTGAATCACAGGAACGGATGCTGATCGTGGTACATAAGGGCAGAGAAAAAGACGTTGAGGCAGTATTTGATAAATGGGATCTTAATTGTGCTATTATTGGGGAAGTTACCGATACCAAACGCCTTGAATATTATATGCACGGCGAATTAGTGGCCGATGTACCTGCTGATGACCTCGTATTAGGTGGAGGTGCCCCGGTTTATCAACGCGAATACAGCGAACCTGCTTATTTTAAAGAAAATCAGAAATTTAAAATAGAAGACGTAAAAGAGCCTGCTGATCTGAAAGCAGTTGCCGAACATTTGTTGTCGCATCCAAACATTGCATCTAAACGTTGGGTAACCCGGCAATATGACTCAATGGTAGGTACGGCCACTATGACCACCAACCGACCTTGCGATGCAGCTGTGGTTCACGTTCGTGATACGGATAAGGCGATAGCCCTTACAGTTGACTGTAACTCCCGCTATGTTTATGCCGACCCGCAAAAAGGTTGTGCGATAGCCGTAGCAGAAGCGGCCCGCAATATTACCTGCGCCGGCGGCGAACCGGTAGCAATCACCAACTGCCTTAATTTTGGCAATCCCTATAAACCAGAAGTATACTGGCAATTTATTGGTGCTATCAAAGGAATGGGCGAAGCATGTACTAAATTCGAAACTCCGGTTACGGGTGGTAACGTGAGCTTTTATAACCAATCTTCCGATGAAGGTCCGGTATTCCCTACACCAACTATTGGTATGCTGGGTGTTTTGGATGATCTGTCGACCATCACTACCTCTGATTTCAAACAGCCTGGTGATTTGGTTTACCTGATCGGTGAATCAGTGAATGATATCGCCTCATCGCAATACCTGGCCTCGTTTCATAAGATATCAGCTTCGCCTGCACCATATTTCGATCTGGATAAAGAATACGACCTGCACCAGGTGATCAAACAGCTCATCAAAAGCCAGTTGATTCAGTCGGCACATGATGTAAGCGATGGTGGTTTATTTATTACCCTCGTCGAGTCGGCTATGCCAAATGGTTTGGGTTTTGAAATTGTTTCTGATAACAGTATACGTAAAGACGCTTTTCTGTTTGGAGAGGCGCAGGGCAGGGTAATTGTTAGTGTTTCACCCGAAAACCATGAACGCTTCATCGAGTTACTTGCCACCAGCGAGGTTGAATTTAGCCTGCTTGGTGAAGTAAACGATGGCTATTTAACTATTGATGAGGAGTCTTTCGGCCACATAACCGATGCAAAAATGGTTTACGATAATGTTTTGCATACAATTTTGGGTGAGTAAATGTTAAAGATCAACCGGGTACATCATATTGCCATTATTTGCAGGGATTACCAGCGGTCGAAAATATTCTACACACAAGTACTTGGGTTTACCATCAAACAGGAAGTTTTTCGATCGGAACGAAATTCCTACAAACTTGATCTTGAAGTAAACGGCTTATACCAGATCGAATTATTTTCATTTCCTGATCCACCTGCGCGTCCATCACACCCGGAGGCTGCAGGACTGCGGCATTTGGCTTTCGAGGTAAATAAGCTGGAAGACGCTATCATAGCGATACAACAACACGGTGTTGTTACTGAACCTATTCGGGTTGATGAGTTTACCGGCAACCGCTTTACCTTCTTCGCTGATCCGGACGGGTTGCCTATTGAGTTTTATGAGGCGTGATTATTAATAAATTCAGATAGGGTAATTATTTGCGTTGCACCGATCTTTTCCAGAATCAATAAATCTTTGTCCCCGGTAACTAAAAAATCGACTTCATTGTCAATTGATAAAGCTATTAGAAAATTATCTTTTGGATCTCTGCTACCTTCAAAATTAGTTTTTCGTTCAATTTTTTCAGTTTTGGTAAAAATTACGATCAGAAATCTTGCTATCAAGTCATCGGTAATCAAGCTTCTGAATTTAGCTCTTTTAATAACTTTAATGTATTCATTTAAGATTTCATCACTCAGGAAAACTACAATGCTCTTATTATTAAATAAATCATAGAGTAACCGCCTTGAGTTTTTATTGAATGAGGCCCTGACATACCAATTAGTGTCCAGTATAATTCTAATTAGTTTTGCCATACCTAACAGAACTCAACTCTTTCATGATTTCGTCATCGGATATATTTATATCCGGTAAATCATTATCTAATATACGCCACCTGGTTTCAAATGTTTGTTTATTAATTTGGTCAGCTATGACCAATTGCTCCTTTGATGAAAGTCCGTTAAAAAGCGTTAAAACCTGATTAATCCCTTTTGTTTCCATAGTTATTCAGTATGCAATAGATCAAATTTAAGAATTAAATTATAGATTCGTACCAATGTTCCGCTTCAAACAATTCAACGTTGATCAAAGTGGGTGTGCGATGAAGATCAATACTGACGGGGTATTGTTGGGTGCTCTGGCAAAGGCAGAGAACCCGTTAATTATACTGGATATCGGGACAGGTACTGGTGTTATTGCCCTCATGCTGGCGCAGCGTTTCCCTTCTGCTGATATTGATGCTGTTGAAATAGATAAAATCGCTGCAGCTACAGCAGCAAGGAATTTTGCTAACTCGATTTTTAATGAAAGGTTAGCCGTATTTCCGACTAGTTTCGAACAATTTTTCAAGTCAAATGCCGGTAAAAAGTACGACTTGATCGTTGCTAACCCGCCATTTTATATCAATTCGCTTAAGTCTCCCGAGAAAAATAAGCAATTGGCTAAACACGCGGATAAAGCCTTTTTTGAGCAACTTATCAATGCGCTGGTTGATCATTTGGATGAAAGTGGGCAAGCTTGGTTAGTGTTACCGATCAGCACATCGGAAATGGTAAAGGAAATTGTGGGTAAGCAAAACCTTGCCACACATACAGCGATAACCGTATACTCTTATGCAGATTCAGAAGCGCATCGGGAAATTATAATTGTTTCGAGATCAAAAATTGAAACGGATGAAACCAGTTTTGTTATTTATGACGCACCTGGCATTTATTCAGAACAATACCGCAATGCGTTGAAGGATTTCTTTACTATATTTTGATAACTTCAGAAACTAAACAAAATTATATAAAATGACCAGGATAGGTCTTATTTCTGATACGCATGGCTACCTCGACGATGCTGTTTTCAAACATTTTGAGAAATGCGACGAAGTATGGCACGCCGGCGACTTTGGAAACATCGAACTCGCCGACCAGCTTGCTGCATTCAGGCCATTGCGGGGCGTATATGGAAATATTGATGGACAGGATGTACGTATTGTTCACCCGGAACATCAGCGTTTTTTATGTGAAGGGGTCGATGTTTGGATGACGCATATCGGCGGTTATCCCGACCGTTATTCGCCCCAGGTAAAGCCGGAAATTTATACTGATCCTCCTAAATTATTTATTTGCGGGCATTCGCATATCCTTAAAGTGATCTACGATAAAAAGTTAGGCCTCCTGCACCTGAATCCCGGAGCCGCCGGAAAACATGGCTGGCATAAAGTACGCACACTGCTGCGCTTTTCAATTGACGGTGATAAGATCAGCGATTTGGAGATCGTGGAGTTAGGGGGCAGGTAGGTATTATTAGTTGTCCAGACGGCTATCGGGATGGTTGTATTAGTTGTAGCAGTTGTATTAGTTTTAGCGGTTGTCCCAATAGCTATCTGAACTACATTTACGCTCCGGCTTCAAAGACGGTATCAATTAACAGGTCTTTTTGTTTATAAGCTTGCACGGCAAGTTCGTCACAGCGTTCATTTTCGGGGTGACCGGCATGACCTTTTACCCATTTGAATTTGATGTTGTGCAGTTTACTTACTTCGAGGTAACGCATCCAGAGGTCTTTATTTTTTTTGTCCTTAAAGCCTTTTTGTACCCAACTATATACCCAACGCTTCTCGATAGCATCGATCACATATTTGGAGTCGGAACAAATAACAACTTCCTGGTTTGGGGCTTTTAATGCTTCCAATGCCTTGATAACCGCCAATAGCTCCATGCGGTTGTTGGTAGTTTTGCGAAAACCCTGGGATAGTTCTTTATAATATTTGCCCGAACGCAGTACAACACCATATCCACCCGGTCCCGGGTTTCCGCTTGCTGCACCGTCAGTAAAAATTTCGATCATCTCTTTAGTCCATAGACCATGGTCGATAGTCCATAGTCACGGCGGTAAAAATAGCTATTTCTGCTTATCTGAGTGCGGTAATTTGATCTTTCTTGAACGAGCATAGTTATTGAAAACTAATAATTGGATTATCCAAAATTGACAATGGACAATCGACTATGGACCAATAATCAATTTTTAATGAACTATCGAAGTTTCTTCACCTTCAATCGCAGCGAATTACCCACCACCACCACATCAGAAAATGCCATGGCCAGGGCGCCGATCATCGGGTTAAGCAAGCCCATTGCTGCGATGGGTATTGCAACTACATTATAGGCGAAGGCCCAGAAAAGGTTTTGTTTGATAGCTAACAAGGTATGCTTACTGATCTGAAGAAATTTGACCAGCGTAAAAAGATCTGTATTGAGGAGGATAACTTTGGCCGATTGTATCGCCACCTGGCTTGAATCGCCCATAGATACACCGATATTGGCCTGGGTTAGGGCAGGCGCATCGTTGATGCCGTCGCCCACCATTAGGGTTGTTCCTTTGTTTTTGTATACGTCGATCACAGTTAATTTATCGGCCGGTAATTTTTCTGCATGCACTTCAGTTATACCAATAGCGCTTGCAACTTTTTGGCATCGACTCAATTTATCTCCGCTTAACAGTACTGGTACGATTCCCATTTTTTTAAGTGTACCGATCAATTCTGCTGAGTGTGGTTTGATCTCATCATCGATCTCTATCTGGGCAAAAAGGGTCTGATTTTTATACAAAGAAATGTTGAACAGATTGTTTGTCTCATTGGTTTTTGACGAACCCAGGAAATAGCTGTTGCCGTCCACATCTTCGGCGCGCATACCGAGTCCTTTTTCTTCCTTTACAACACGCAGAATAACTTTAGTTTGCGCTTGCCCTGCGAGTTCGCTTACAAGCGACCGTGCAATAGGGTGACTAGATCGTTCCTCTATCGCTACGATAATACCCCGAACAAGTTCAATTGGTGTTTGTCCTTCAACCTTAATTTGATTGACTTTGAACTTGCCTGTAGTTAAGGTGCCGGTTTTATCAAAAACGATATATTTTGCACCTGTAGCAGCCTCAATGGTGTCTCCTCCTTTGATCAGGATACCATTTTTCGCAGCTCTGCCCAGTCCGACCATAACGGCTGTAGGTGTTGCCAGTCCCATAGCACAAGGACAGGAAATCACCAACACAGCAATAGCGTTCATTAAAGCGTGCTGCAAGCCGGCATGCCCAACGAAATAACTGATCGCATAAGTAATAATTGCGATCAGTATTACAATCGGGACAAATATCGCGGCTACTTTATCACCCAGTTTTTGAACGGGTGGCTTGGCTGCTTGTGCCTTTTTCATTAACTCAATGATCTGTGCCAGCACAGTGTTTGAACCTACTTTGGTAGCGATCATCGTAACAGAACCATGCTCCACCAGGGTACCACCGATCAGTTTGTCGTATTTTCCCTTTTCAACCGGCAGGCTTTCGCCGGTCAGCATGGCTTCATTAACGGAGGCATTGCCTGATAGCACATCGCCATCAACAGGTATTTGATCACCTGTATTGACGATTAATGTATCGCCGGGCCGAACTTCTCGCGCACTGATCACTTCCGTTTTACCATCACTTACCCTGTTGGCGTTTACCTGCTGTATCTTTACCAGGTCTTTTACCGCCGAGGTGGTTTGCGTTACTGATCGTTTTTCGATCAGATTACCCAGTAACACCAGCGTAATTATTGTTGCCGAAGTTTCATAGAACTGGTATTGCATACCGAGGTTCTGAATAGAACCGATAAAGCTATAGATAAAGGCTGAGGACGATCCGATAACAATCAGCACGTCCATATTAGGTACACCGCCTTTGATCGATCCCCATGCACTTTTGCCGAAATGTATTGCTCCAACCAAAAATACCGGTAAACATATGGCGAATTGCACCCAGCTTTGATGTAAAAACTGCAAAGGCAAAAACATGCTTAATAGCAGGGGAGTGGTAAGAACAGCCGAAAAAACGAACAGGTTTTCCAGTTTACTATAGAAGGGTTCTTTATGGGTTTCAAGATCGGCTATTACTTTGTAGCCCAAACCTTCTATACCTTTGATTGCCTCCTTGACAGCGTCGGCACTATCCGTACTGAATTTTACTTCTTCTGAAGCGAAATCTACCGATATATCATGAAAACCTTTTTTCTCCAGTAATTTGTGGACCGAGATGGCACAGTTATTACAATGCATCCCCGTCACATTCAATTCAATCAGTTGCTCTGTCATTGGACTACAAAGTTCGGCATTAATAAGCTGAGCTGCTTATCGAAATGCGTAAGTTGATTGTAATATTAAATTTTTCATTGATTTTAGGCCTTAAATATTTACATTTGCAACCTCGAAACGGTAGGCATAGCTCAGTTGGTTAGAGCACCAGATTGTGGTTCTGGGGGTCGTGGGTTCGAGCCCCATTGCTTACCCGATTTTTTTTTGCGCCTCTCAAGCGATTGAGGGGCGTTTTTTTTGTTACTCCTCAAAACTTACGAAGTTTAGCAAACTTCGTAAGTTTGATACTTTACCAGTTGTTCCTGTATAGACTGCCTTAAATATGGAAAATCTACTTGCCGAAATTAGAAATTGTACAGTTTGTGCAGCAAGCCTGCCTAATCGGCCTCGGCCCATTCTACAGGCTAGTCGTAGGTCTAAAATAGTGATCATCGGGCAGGCACCCGGTCAAAAGGTGCAGGATAGTGGTATTCCATGGGATGATCAGAGTGGTAACGAATTACGGCGTTGGTTAGGGGTAAGCAAAGAACAGTTTTACGATCCTAACCTATTTGCCCTGATACCGATGGGTTTTTGTTATCCAGGCAAAGGTAAATCAGGCGATTTGCCGCCCCGGCCTGAATGTGCACCTCTATGGCACAAAAGCTTGTTTGATTACATGACTGAAGTTAAATTGATTGTGTTGATCGGTCAATTTGCTCAGAAGTTTTACCTCGAAGACACGAAGCATATTACGTTGACGGCTATTGTAAAAGGATACCCTAAATACCTGCCGACCTATTTACCCCTGGTGCATCCATCGCCCAGAAATAAGATATGGCAAAAGAAAAATCACTGGTTTGAAATAGAGGTTGTGCCTGCATTAAGAGGTATTGTTAATAAGCTGCTTTAGCTGAAAAAGCTGAATAAATACCAGAGCTATTTAATTTAGAGGTTGATGGCAGGTCATTATCTTTTAAACTTATTCGCTATAAAACTTACGAAGTTTACAAAACTTCGTAAGTTTTACAGACGCCGTAGGTTTTATATTTTTTCAACTCAAAAGCGTTTCTAATTTACCTTTTTCCTTCATAACCGACTTGTACCCGACCTCATAAATTTGATCGGCATATTTCAATTCAAACATATTAAAACGATGCAGATCAGGCTCCAGCAGGAAGTCACACAGTCCGGCACTGGCACTTACGGTGTCAGCTATGGCCAAATGGAAACAGCGTTCAATAATATCCAGTTTACCTTTTTCCTGGTATTTGGCATGCCCGAATCGGTTGACGTGTGAGCCTATCACCCGGTCGCATTGCTGCCTGATGCAATGGGCAGGTAAATTATCAGCAACACCACCGTCGACAAGGTACCGATCGCCATGTTTAACCGGGCTAAACAAACCTGGGATAGACGAAGAAGCAACCAATAATTGATGTAGCGGCCCTTCTGAGAAAGCAACTGCCATACCAGCGTTAATATCAGTAGAAGTTACAAATAAAGGTATCTGAAGGCTTTCAAAGCTGTTTTTGGGTATTGCCGATTCAACTATACGTAACAAACCCGACGCCGATAAAAACCCGTTAAATGCCATTAAAATTACGTTCGAAGGGGTGTGCTGCTTAACCAGGTCCAGAATTTCTTCCGGGGTGTAGCCCTCAGCAAAAAGTGCTCCGATAAGCGCACCTGAACTTGCTCCCGAGATCACATCAGGCCGGATGCCCATTTCGCCCAGCCCCTTCAAAATGCCAATATGAGCCAGGCCGCGCGCCCCACCGCCTGAAAGTACCAGTCCGATTTGCATAACTTATTTCCCGAACCAATAGCTGTAACCCAACTGTATTGTTGCGGCACCGGTATTATTTTTGCCATCTGCCGCCACAGTTTGGATATTCAGGAAACCATAATTAAAGCCACCTTCTATAAAAATTGCGCTGGGGCCAAACTTATATCTAAGTCCCAGGTCGCCTTCAATGCCAATATTATTGTTTGCCAGCTGACTTTTGATATCCTGATTTCCTGCAAAGGATTGACTTCCGCCTGGCAAAGCTTGCGTACCGCCCGCATCAGTATAAAACGGACTATTGCCACTGGTTACCTGGTGGGCCGAAAGGAGGAAGCTAACAAAAGGACCAGCTCCAACATAAACCCTCCAGGGCGAAGATTTACTGAAATCCCATCCAAACTTTGCAAGAACCGGGATCATCAGGTAATTGATCTTGGCTTCGCTGTTATAATTAGCATACAAATAGGGTGGTGCCTGTCCGGCGGGAAACATCGCCTGCACTTCGGCCGGCGTAGTAAATGCCTGCAGACCATCTTTTTTGCCGCCCTGCGATGAATATTCGATACCGGGCTGGATCGAAAACAGATCGCTTATTTTAAATTCACCGAAAATATCAAAATCAGGGCCTTGTCTCGAGCTGTAACCCGTGTTCAGGGGCGTTTGGTTACTTCCGCCTGCCGTAAGATTTGGGATACTGATGCCACCTTTTACACCCAGTGTGAAGTTCTGTGAACTGGCCGTAAAGCAAATAAATAATAGAATAATGAACGGTAGGTTAAATAGGATCTTTTTCATGATAATTAATTTAAGAGAGGATAACCAGTTTTTAGTTAAATAATGTTATCAGGAACTAAAGTCAAATTTCGATAATATTGTTTACTAGTTATTGATATTTTAAAGTTTTTGTAACTTTTATTTAATATTTAGGTACAAAAAAAGGGACAAGCTAAAAGCCTGTCCCTTTTCAATAAAATATTTTATAAACTTATTTTTTTGCTGTTTTGTCGCTCAGGGAAACAAAAAAGAATGTAATTCCTACAAATGTGGTCAGGATACCAATAAACAGCGGCCATTCAGAGGTCATTGCTCCTTTTGGATTAACTGTTAATGCATCTGAATCAACAGCGTTTAAAGCGGGTCTGAAATAGGTAAGGCAATAGATCAACACGGCTATACCTACCAGGGTAATGATAATACTGATTAATTTCATTGTTGTTAGTTTGGCACAAATGTAAAATATTTTTTTGTTTAGTAGAATAGGTATTTTGCTTGAATATAAATTTACAACCTTAATATGGCTATCTTCCAATACCTGCTTTTTTCCATTTTGATCTTAGGGATCGCAATAATCAGTATTATTTATAAAAAACTGACTACCAGAGGGGGCATAGCTGCCGCTTTTGTCGGTATTGCGGTGTATACAGGGAGTAATTATAAAGGATTAGCTATGCTTGGTGCTTTTTTTATACTGGGAACCCTGGCTACTGCATGGCGCAAGAATGAAAAGATGCCACTAAAAGCTAAAACCGATCGGTCATCCGCCCGAAATGCCGGACAGGTAATGGCCAATGGTGGGCTTGCAGCGATCATGGGGATACTTGCTATTTTGTTCCCATTGCATGCTGACGTTTTGAAGTTGATGTTGGCAGCATCACTTTCTTCTGCTATCGCCGATACACTTTCGTCGGAATTGGGGATGCTATACGGCCATCGTTTTTTTAATATCCTGAATTTTAAACCTGAGCAAAAGGGTTTAGATGGTGTAGTAAGTATCGAAGGTATTTTGATAGGCCTTGCGGGTTCATCCATAATAGCGATAATTTACGTCGGAGAAAACCCCTTCAGTGTTCAATTCCTTTTAATTATTCTGGCTGGAACTATTGGTAATCTTGCTGATTCAATACTTGGTGCGACACTTGAACGCAGGAAATTTTTATCGAACGACCAGGTTAATTTTTTTAATACCCTGATAGCGGCTTTATTTATGTTTGTTTGCTCAACATTATTTTTATAATTCTAAATTTTCGCCCATGTATCAGCAATACTTTGAAAATAAAATTGCCGTAGTAACTGGCGGCGGTTCAGGTATCGGCAGGGCTTTATGCCTGCAACTGGCCCATGCCGGAGCAACTGTCATTTGCACTGATATTAACCAGGAACGGGCCGAAGAAACTACTAAGTCAATATTGGGTAAAGGGGAAGCCTGGTTTTTAGATGTGACCGACGAAGCGTCTATAACAGCGTTGATCGACAAGGTTGTTTCGAAATTTGGCAGGCTCGATCTTATTTTCAACAATGCAGGCATTGCAGTAAGCGGCGAACTACGCGATATTAAACTGAACGACTGGAAAAGGTTGATGGATATCAACTTCTATGGCGTACTTTATGGATCACATGCGGCCTACCAGGTAATGTTAAAGCAGGGGAGTGGCCATATCATTAACACAGCATCAGCGGCGGGCCTGGCCAGCGGACTGGCATTGATGGCACCCTATAGCGTTTCAAAACATGCGGTTGTTGACTATACACACATATTGCGTATCGAAGCCAAAGCTCTCGGGGTAAAAGCCAGCGTAGTTTGCCCGGGATTTGTTGACACGGCAATCGGCGACAGTGCGGTTGAGGCCAATGCTAAACCAAACTGGAAAAACAAGGCACAAAATACTTTGAAAAGAGGACTGAGTGCTGATAAGGCCGCTATTAAGATTCTTAAGGGGGTTGAAGCAAACAAAGAAACTATCGTTTTCCCGCGAGCGATAAAAATAGCGATGAGGATAGACCGGATCCTTGGAGGTGTGGTGAAGAAGATGATGCAGAAAGAACTGGCCGATTTTCGGGCTAATTACCGGCTGCCCGACTAAATTACCTGACCACTACTTGCGCCGTATTACGGCTAAGCTGCTCTAATAAGATCGTTTTACCTGCCGTCAATTCGTTTAGCACACCTTTTTTATCGTGCCGAACGGTGATCAGACTGATTCCCTCGTTGTATTTTACTTTGAATTTAGTACTTAGTCCTGCTAATAATTTTGCAAAACGGTCGGGCCTGAGATCAAAGCAAACACTAAAACTCAACGCTGAAGTCTGCATGATATTGATCTTTACCTGGCGGGATGCGAACAGGCTGAATATCTCGCTTAAATGGTCTTCCGAAATAAATGAATAATCGCGTGGTGAGATCGATAGCAATACCTGGTTTTGTTTCAGGATGATGATCGGTTTCGCAAAGTTCATCCCGGCGGTTTCCTTAATGATCGTTCCCGCAGCATCCGGATCGTTAAATGATCTTACCAGCAAAGGTATGTTGGCATTTTGCAACGGTTTGATGGTTTTTGGGTGAATAACACTTGCACCATAAAAGGTCATTTCGATCGCTTCAGTATAGGTTAATTCATCAAATTTTATGGTATCGCTAAAGAACTTCGGATCGGCATTCAATATCCCGGGAACATCTTTCCAGGTTGTAACCGATTCGGCCTGCAAACAAGCTGCAAAGATAGAAGCGGTATAGTCCGAACCTTCGCGTCCAAGCGTGGTAGTGAAATTTTCTGAAGTGCCACCAAGGAATCCCTGGGTAACTATAATGCCTTTTTCGAGCATTTTAGGAATATCGCGCTGTATACTTTCACGTGTTTTTACCCAATCTACCTTACCTTCCCGGTAATTATTGTCGGTATGCACATAACCGCGTACATCCAGCCATTGCGATTTGATGCCCATCTGGTTAAGGTATGCGGCAACAATGCGGGTCGAAACCAGTTCGCCGATAGACACCAATTGGTCGTAAATGAAATCGTCATCGTCGTGCGGGGCATCTTCTATCGCCCAATCGATCTCGACAAAGGTGTTGGCCACCTCGTTGAATATCGGGTGATTTGTCTCAAATAGTTCGCGAATGATCTGATAATGATATGCTTTTATTTCCTCAAAAATATCAACCAGGTCATTTTTTCCATCGATATAAGCCCTGGTCAATTTTTCGAGCGCATTAGTGGTTTTGCCCATAGCAGATACGACGATCAGCAAGGGTTGATCTTCGTATTTTTTTACAATTGCAGCAAGATTGATGATACCGGCTGCATCTTTTACTGATGCCCCGCCAAATTTAAAAACAAGCATTATTTGAGATATTGGTTAACCACGCTTTGAGGTCGTAGAAGGGATTTGATCTTATTATAGGGTATAAGCAGTTCGGTTTGCCCTTCTGCGTATGATTTTATTTCATATTCGTTATAGAGGAAACGGATTCCTACCGGCGTAACCAGGAAATTATCGTTCAATGCGAATTTGGCATCCTTAAAAAAGTAACTCTGCAGCGAACTGGTATCACTCAATTTTTCCTGAGAACGGAATATTTTTTCGGCAATTTTCCTAAATTTTTCCTCGTATCCCGGAGAAAAGATATCGCTTAGTGTTACTTTCTTATCCTCGCTGGTATTCCAGTTGAGGTAGCCGGTAAAAGTACCGCCGTGGGCACCGCCGGTGAAAGCATAACTATCTATTTGTATGGTTATCAAACTCGAATCCTGCCTCACAACCCTAGCACTTGTTTCAAGGGTGTAGATCATTTTGTTGCTATCCGCCTGCCGCAAAGTATCAGTCATATAGCCTTTAACAAAATTTTTTGCCTGCATTTCAAGCGTTTTGTCGGGTTTCTCGCCCTGGTAAGCCTGTAGTAACCGGCTTACAATACTATCATTCAAAGATCGGTGTCCGGGAAATACAGCATAAGTTATATCCGCTTCTGAACAAGCGGTATCTGGTTTAGTGCCACAATCTGCTGCCCGCTCTTTAATTGTTTTGTAGGTATAGACCAACGTATCTGCTTTCAAGCTAATTTTTGCCGCAGGCTGACCGTACTGTTTGCAGGCTACAATAACAGTTGCCAAAATAAAGGATACCAAACAAGCCTTTTTCATTGTTTATTGCAGCAATTTAAGGTTTATTTATGATGATAGGATCAGTGTTTTTTAAAAATTGATTACCTGAACTTTTGATAAAGACCCATTAAGCCAGCCCGTGCCAATAGCCGATTGATATTTTTGGTAAAATTTGATCGCTGGTTCGTTCCAGTCGAGCACCTGCCAGGTCATGCCATTTAAACCAAGTTCTTTAGCTTCTCTGATCATTTGTTCAAACAATAATTTACCAACCCCTTTACCGCGCCAGGTTTCGGTAACGATCAGATCTTCAAGGTACAAACGGCTACCTTTCCAGGTCGAGTACCGGATATAATAGAGCGCAAAACCAACAATAAAACCTTCCCATTCGGCTAAATAGGCTTTCCATACAGGTTTCTCACCAAAACCGGCTTCCTCCATCTCAGCAAGGGTTACTGTAACTTCATGCGGCTCCCGCTCGAATACAGCCAATTCAATGATCAGTTCCAGCAAACGCGGACAATCGCCTTTTTTAGCAGCTCTTAGTTTAATTTCGTTTTCTCTCATTGGTTGTTGGGCATTGGTCATTGGTCATTGGTCATTGGGCATTCATTTTAACAAAACATATTCATAACTCACTCACTCACTCACTCACTCAATCAATCATTCACTCCCTCACTCACTAATTCACTAATTATTCTTCCAGTGTTTGATTACACGTTGTCCGAATATAGTGCTACCTAGGCGTACCATGTTGCTCCCATTTTCGATAGCTATTTTATAATCGGACGACATGCCCATCGATAAGGTATCGAAACTGCGTTCCTTTCTGAAAAAACTCTGTTTTACGCCTTCGAAAAAAGTACGAAGTTCATAAAATTCGTCTTTGAGCTGCTTTTCATTTTCAGTATTGGTGGCAATACCCATTAAACCACGGATACGTACATGTTGAAGGCTTGAAAATTCTTCCGAGCGTAACAGCTCGATCAATTCATCAAAACCCAGCCCGTATTTGGTTTCTTCGTCGGCAATATAAACTTGCAGCAAGCAATCGATCACTCTTTTGTTTTTTTCGGCATGTTTATCTATCTCTTGCAATAGTTTTAAACTATCCACAGATTGTACCATGCTAATGAAGGGCGCAATATACTTTACCTTATTAGTTTGCAAATGCCCGATGAGATGCCATTCGATGTCTTTTGGCAGTGATTCAAACTTTTCTACCAGTTCCTGCACCATATTTTCGCCAAATAAACGTTGTCCTGCATGGTAGGCTTGCAGAATTTCATCATTCGATTTGGTCTTGGATACAGCGATCAGCGTTACATGAATACTCTCTGTTTCGTTTTTTAGGCTCCTGATGTTATCTGCAATGCTCATTTATCCGTAGTTTTGCTAATTGAGCCGCAAAAGTAAAGAATGCAAAAATATAATATCCTCTTTTTTTCACTATTACTGCTTTGCAGCGCCTGTACGGGTGACAAACTCCCGAAGGGTGTGATAGAACGTGATAAAATGGTTAACCTGCTTACCCAGATCCATATTGCCGATGGTACGCTATTTACCGAATTGCAGGTTCCCGATACACTGTATAAACACGGATTTAGTCGTTTTGTAACTGTATTGAAAAACTTTCATACCGATACCAATCAGTTTAAAAAAAGCATGAAATATTACTGCAACCAGCCCGAGATACTTGCAGTTATGTACGATGAAATATCAGACAAAATTAAATTCAAATCAGATTCTCTGAATAAAGTAAT
Organism: uncultured Mucilaginibacter sp.; assembly: GCA_903863845.1. Lineage (GTDB taxonomy): Bacteria > Bacteroidota > Bacteroidia > Sphingobacteriales > Sphingobacteriaceae > Mucilaginibacter. The sequence goes on from CAIPDP010000099.1 coordinate 17,422, forward strand.
TCAGGCGCAAATGCAGATCGACCAAAAGCGTCGGGCCGATTCGCTTCAAAAGTTACCCAAACAGCTGCAAAACGTCCAGCCTGCAACTACGGTCCCTGTAACACCTCCAGCTGGTAAATTTAATAACCACAGATTCATTCCAAAACCAAAGCCGAATGCTGGTCCCGTCGAATAGCGTTGATAAGTTAGGTTTTATCGAGGTCAAAGAGCTGATCAAATTACATTGCCTGAGCCACATGGGTCGCCAACTGGTGGACCGGATACAGGTAATGCACAATTTCGACCAGGTACTTAAATTCATGGGCCAAACCAACGAGTTTAAAAATATACTGCAAAATGATGAGGCCCTGCCTATTCACCATTTCTTCGACATTAAATCGCTAGCCAATAAGGTAAAAATTGAAGGAACATTTTTAGTCGAAGAAGAATTTTACCAGGTGCATGCGTCTCTATCGACGGTATTTGCTGTGATCGCTTACTTTAATGAGCGTGAAGGGCAGTACCCGAACCTTGAGGCACTGTTTGAACATTTACCGATCGAGAAATCGATCCTGAAAAAGATAGAAGCTGTAATTGACCAGAAAGGTAAGATACGGCCCAATGCATCACGTGAACTGGCGGATATTTCCTCATCGATAGCCAAAGCTCAACAGGAGGCCAGGAAAAAGATCGATCATATTTTTAAAAGTGCATCATCCAGTGGCTGGACGGCCGATGGTTCGTTAACGATACGCGACGGCCGCCTTTGTATCCCCTTATTGGCTGAAAATAAACGAAAATTAAAAGGCTTTATTCATGATGAATCAGCATCAGGACAAACGGTTTATATCGAACCGGAAGAAGTCTTTAGCCTCAATAATACCATTCGTGACCTTGAATTTGAACGACGCCGCGAAATTGTAAAGATACTTACAGCTTTAACAACGGAACTACGCCCATTTGTTTCTTTATTGCTTTCTTACCATGGATTGCTCACTAAGATAGATTTTGTGCGGGCCAAGGCGCTGTTTGCGATTGATATCGAGGCCGAGATGCCAATACTTATCAATGAACCAAGGCTAAAACTATTGAATGCACGTCACCCATTATTGTTGCTCAGTTTTAAAGCTGAAAAAAAGACGGTTGTTCCGCTAAACATTTCTATCGACGAACATACCCGTATCGTGGTGGTTTCCGGCCCGAATGCCGGTGGAAAATCAGTCTGCATGAAAACGGTAGGCCTGCTGCAAATGATGGCGCAGGCAGGCTTATTGATACCGGTATCAGAAGCAAGTACAGTGGGTATATTCCAACAAATTTTTGTCGATATCGGGGATGATCAGTCCATCGAAAGTGATTTGAGTACCTACAGCGCCCATCTGTCGAAAATGAAGTCCTTTGTTGAACAGGCCAATGGAAAAACACTGGTTCTGATCGATGAGTTTGGTACGGGTACCGATCCGCAATTTGGCGGCCCGATAGCTGAAGCGGTGTTGGAGACGCTGAATCAAAAGCATATCAAAGGTGTTATCACCACTCACTATTCTAATCTAAAGTTATTTGCCAGCAATACACCCGGCATCGAGAATGCCTCAATGCTTTTTAATAACGTCGAGATGCGGCCGCTTTATATGCTGGAAGTGGGTAAACCCGGCAGTTCATACGCTTTTGAGATCGCCCAGAAAATAGGTTTGCCTCGACAGGTGCTCGATCTGGCTAAAAATAAAATAGGGGATGGTCAGAAAAAGGTGGATACACTGTTGATCGACCTTGAACGTGACAAGAAAGAGATATTTGACACTAAAATAAAACTTGAAAAACAACAAAGACGTGTAGATGCGCTATTGAGTGAAAACGAAAAACTGAAAAGCTATCTTGATGAAAATAAAAAGATACTGATACGGGATGCTAAACAGGAAGCGAAGAACATCATTCTTAACGCAAATAAGCTGGTAGAAAACACTATTGCCGATATCAAAAGCAGCAATGCCGACAAAGAAAAAACCCGACAGCTACGCGAGAACTTAAGCAGGGAGGTCGAAAAAAATACCATCAAAGCTGAGCTACCTAAAGCAGTTAAAGCAGATGAAGAATTAAAGCCGGGTGACTGGGTCAAACTGACAGATTCAGAAACTACCGGACAGGTAATAGAGATTGCCAAAGATAATGTGATCATAGCGATAGGTGATCTGCGGACAGTTGCTAAAAAGAACCGGGTGCAAAGGGTATCAAAAAAAGAAGTACCTAAAGAAGTAAGAAGGAGTTTTAATACACATACCAGCGACCTTGCTAATTTTAGCCCCGAAATAGATGTGCGGGGCAGGCGGGGCGAAGAAGCATTATATGAAATAGAAAAACTGCTGGATCGCGCGCTAATGATGGGTTTTGGTAGTTTAAAGATATTACATGGTAAAGGAGATGGTATTTTGCGTAAATTGATTCGCAATTATCTGAAGAAATATGATGCCGTAGACCGCATGGAGGACGAACATGCCGACCGTGGTGGCGATGGTATTACTTACGTTTATTTAAAATAAATAGCTGATTATGAAGCGAAAATTTCTATTTACTTTACTTTTTACTTTAACATTTTTTGCTACACTGGCCCAAACCGTTGTTATCCGCAGCCACGATCCGCATATTAAATTCATGGGCCGTACGGCGATGTTGGATGAAGCTGCGGTATTGGCATGGCCGGGTGCTTCCGCTTCGATCAATTTTTATGGTAGCGGGTTAAAAGTGACGCTGAAAGATGAGCGGGGTGATAATTATTATAATGTGATACTGGATGGCAAAGTGATCAGCGTGTTGCATCCTGATAGCCTGAAAAAGGAATATGTATTGGCTACAGCTCTGCCTGCAACGAACCATACACTCGAATTATTTAAACGTACTGAATGGACAATGGGTAAAACCCTCCTTTACGAATTTGCCCTCGAAAAGGGATCGGCTACGCTGGCTCCGCCACTGGTAAACAAGCGGAAAATGGAGTTTTTTGGCAATAGTATCACTTGTGGCTACGCTGATATCGATTCGACCGGCAAAGACAGGGGGACATCGCCTTATGAAAATGCATACCTCAGTTATGCTACAATAACTGCCCACCATTTTAATGCTGAATTTAACATTACAGCCCGTAGCGGTATTGGGATTTTGGTTAGCTGGTTCCCGCAGATCATGCCCGAAATGTTCGATAGGCTTGATCCGACAGACAGTGAAAGCAAGTGGGATTTTACCAAATACAGTCCTGATGTAGTGGTGATCAATTTATTTCAAAACGATTCGTGGATCGTTAAACAGCCTGAAAACGAACAATTTAAAGCGCGTTTTTTAAGTAAAGCTCCAAATGAAGAACAGATCATTAAAGCCTACCGTGATTTTTTGAGATCTATCCGCAGCAAGTACCCGAAAGCTAAGATCATATGTGCCTTAGGCAGTATGGATGCAACACAGACTGGATCGCCATGGCCGGGATATATCGAGCGGTCAGTAGCTCAGACCGGAGATAAAAATATCCTGACCCACTTTTTCCCCTACAAAAACACACCCGGGCATCCCAACGTGAAAGAGCAGCAGGCCATGGCCGACGACCTGATCGCCTTCATTGAGCAAAATGTGAAGTGGTAGACCCGATTAAGACACGATTTTGGGATTTTTTTGATTGGTAGGATGAAAGGGCCTATTTACCTGGTCTAAAAATCGAAGATTTTATTGGTGGGCAGGATAATTATTCTTTTAATTTTGTTTTGACCAATTAATAAAAAAAAGCAAGGATGTTATCCGGTAGCATCTTGCCCATCAAAAAAAAAATCTGAAAATCGTGTCCAGCTATGATTTTTCCAATCCATCAAATCCAACAATCGTATCATGAATAAAGTAGTAAGCAACGCTGACGAAGCTATAAAGGATATTGAGGACGGCATGACGCTGATGCTTGGCGGCTTTGGTTTATGCGGATTGCCTGAAAAATGCATTGCTGCTCTGGTTCGAAAAAATGTAAAGGGCTTAACCTGTATATCAAATAATGCGGGTGTGGATGATTTTGGCATTGGCCTGATGTTGAAAAAACGCCAGGTAAAGAAAATGATCTCCTCATACGTTGGTGAAAATGCCGAATTTGAAAGGCAACTGTTAAGCGGCGAGCTGGAAGTGGAACTCATTCCTCAGGGTACTCTTGCTACGCGCTGTATGGCTGCCGGATACGGCATGCCGGCCATATTTACGCCTGCCGGTATTGGAACTGAAGTGGCTGAAGGAAAAGAAATACGTAATTTTAATGGTAAAGATTATTTGATGGAATTAGCCTTTGAGGCTGATTTCGCGATAGTAAAAGCCTGGAAAGGCGATACGATGGGTAATTTGGTTTACCGTTCAACCGCACGTAATTTTAATCCCCTGATGGCCATGGCGGGTAAAATTACCATTGCCGAAGTTGAGGAGCTGGTTGAACCGGGTGAACTAGATCCTGATCATATACATACACCGGGTATTTATGTGCACCGTATTTTTAAGGGTTATGATTATGAGAAGCGGATTGAACAGAGGACGGTTAGGTAATTTTCAAATTTTCAAATTTTCAAATCACCAAATTACCAAATTAAAACATGCTCGACAAAGAAGGTATCGCCAAACGCATTGCCAAAGAAATTAAGGACGGCTACTATGTAAACCTTGGTATCGGCATTCCTACGTTGGTAGCAAACTACATACCGGAGGGAATGGATGTAGTATTACAATCGGAGAATGGATTACTGGGTATTGGGCCATTTCCTGTTGCGGGAGAGGAGGACCCGGATACGATCAATGCCGGTAAACAAACCATCACCATGTTACCCGGATCGGCGATATTTGATTCGGCAATGAGCTTTGGGATGATCCGTGCAAAGAAGGTTAACCTGACCATCCTTGGGGCCATGGAGGTAGCTGAAAACGGCGATATTGCCAGCTGGAAGATACCGGGCAAAATGGTGAAAGGTATGGGCGGAGCAATGGACCTGGTTGCTTCGGCTGAAAACATTATTGTAGCCATGCAACATATAAATAAAGCCGGCGAGTCGAAATTATTAGCTAAATGTACCTTACCACTGACTGGTATCAACTGCGTCAAAAAAATAGTGACCGAACTCGCTGTATTGGATGTGTTGCCTGAAGGCGGTTTTAAATTATTAGAACGCGCACCCGGCGTGAGTGTCGAACAGATCAGAAATGCTACAGCCGGTAAGCTGATTGTTGACAGCGATATTCCTGAGATGGTGGTTTAGGGGTGGTTCATGGATCATAGTTCAAGGTTCATCGCTTAGGGATCAAATATGAAGTGTTTTTTTGCTTTTAGCTTAATGCCTGCTCCATGTCGGCGATCAGGTCGTCGATATGCTCCAGGCCTACAGAAACGCGCAGCAGGTTTTGGGGTGTAACAGTACCGGGGCCTTCAACGGAAGCGCGGTGTTCTATCAGCGATTCAACGCCTCCAAGGCTGGTTGCCTGTGCAAATAGCTTTAATTTGTTGACGACTTTTTTTGCTTCGGCTTCGCCACCTTTCAGACAAAAAGAGAGCATTCCACCAAAATAGTCCATTTGCTTTGCGGCGATCTCATGCTGAGGGTGCGATTTCAATCCGGGATACAATACGGATTCGATCTGATCATGTTTGACGAGAAAATCTGCCAGCAATTGTGCATTTTGTACATGACCTTTAACACGGTAAGGCAAGGTTTTGATACTACGCGTCAAATAGTAGCAATCGGCCGGCGAAGGGATTGCTCCACCTAATTCCTGTATCTGCCGGATCTTCGTCCACCATTCGTCTTTTGCAGCTGTAATTAATACACCGCCCATCAGATCACTATGTCCACCAATATATTTGGTAGATGAATGCATCACCATATCAGCCCCTAATAATAATGGATGTTGACACACCGGTGTGGCAAAAGTGTTATCTACCAAAACATTGATCTGATATTGCTTTGCAAGCGCAACTACTTTTTTAATATCCGTGATTTTTAGCAGTGGGTTTGAAGGCGTTTCAAGCCAGATCAAGCCTGTATTTGGTTTGATATGGTCAATCAATACTTGTTCATCATTAACATCCACAAAGTCGAACTCCAAAATACCCGCAAACATATGCTTTAACTGGTTGCGTAGTCCGTGATACATATCATCCGGACAAATAGCGTGAGTGCCGGGTTTTAATGATTGAAAAGCAGTCATCCCGGCAGCGTTCCCCGAAGAAAAAGCTGCTGCATCGGCTCCATATTCCAATTTGGTCAAAACATTTTCCAATTGCGTGCGGTTGGGGTTACCGGCCCGGCTATAGATATAGCCAGAACTGTACGAACCGTCCTGATCGCGCAAATAGGTGGTGGAAAGTGTAATGGGTTGTATCACCGCACCGGTGTTCTCATCGCTTTGATTGCCGGCATGGATGGCTGTAGTTTCGATCTTCATTGCACAAACTTAAAGTTTTGACCCGGCATAATAAATGTTGCACCACGATTACACTAACATTTCCTATTTTTGCAGGAAAATATACCTGATGGAAGCCGGAAATAATTTACAACAACTCATCCAGGATCCAGATCTTTCAACTGAGCTAAAACAAATCGCACAAAAAGTTCTTGATCATCAACGTATCACTTTTGACGAGGGCGTATTGTTATATGAAAAGGCTGAACTAAGCTTCGTTGGCATGCTGGCCAATTATATTCGCGAATATAAACACGGCGATAAAACCTATTTCAACCGTAATTTTCATATCGAACCGACGAATTTATGTGTTTATGATTGCAAGTTTTGTTCCTATTCACGACTGCTCAAACAGCGCGAAGATGGTTGGGAATATACGCTTGACCAAATGCTGGATATTGTTAAGAAATACGATAACGAACCGGTAACCGAAGTGCATATTGTAGGCGGCGTTTTACCGCAATACGATGTTCCATTTTATGCCGAACTTTTCAGTAAGATCAAAGCTCATCGACCCGAATTACATGTAAAAGCCCTGACGCCGGTTGAGTACCATTACATCTTCAAGAAAGCTAAGATCGATTATGCCAGCGGTATGAAGCTGATGAAGGATTCGGGCCTGGAATCGATACCGGGTGGGGGTGCCGAGATATTTCATAAAGAGATACGCGAACAGATATGCAAAGATAAATGCACTGCCGATCAATGGTTGCAGATACATGAGGAATGGCATAAATTGGGCATGCGTTCAAATGCCACCATGCTTTATGGACATATTGAAAAGTACTGGCATCGCGTTGATCACATGGAACGCCTGAGACAATTGCAGGATAAAACCGGAGGTTTCCAGACATTTATCCCTCTGAAATTCCGTAACCAGGATAACCAGATGTCGCACGTGCCCGAGACTTCGGTTATTGAAGATTTGCGCAATTATGCGATTGCTCGTATCTATCTTGACAATTTCGATCATATCAAAGCTTATTGGGCGATGATCAGTCGTAATACTGCCCAATTGTCCTTGAATTTTGGGGTTGATGATATAGATGGCACATTGGATGATACAACGAAAATATACTCGATGGCAGGTGCTGAGGAACAACATCCGGGTATGAGTACAAAACAATTAGTAGAACTAATTAAGCAAGTTGGCAGACAGCCAATAGAACGTGGTACTTTGTATAACGTGGTTACTGACTATACCGATTTTGAGTTCCCCGAGGAAGCAAAACCCCAGTTCTACAGGTTGCCGGTTATTAATTAGCAATTACCGATATCAAACTTTAGGGCGAAATCAGGGGTGAAAGAGCAGCGAGAATAAGAGATATTATAAATAGAAAAAGCAAACATTTATCGGTGAGATCAACTACAACGCAAACAGAAAGCACTCCGCTAAAAACACTATACATTGTAAGGCACGGGCAAACCGAATTGAATAAATTGGGTATTGTGCAGGGGCGCGGTATGAACACCGACCTGAATGAAGATGGTTTAAAACAAGCCGATGCGTTTTTCAAAGCTTATCAAAACACGCATTTCGATAAGATTTACATTTCCAAATTAAAGCGTACCCAACAAAGTATCCAGCAGTTTATTGACCTTGGTATTCCCTACGAAAAACTTGAGGGCTTGGATGAATTGGCATGGGGGGTGCTGGAGGGGCAACCCAGTACGACTGAAAACAAGGCTGCTTTCCTGAAGTTGATCCGAAACTGGCTTGCCGGTAAGTTAGATAGCAAATTTGAAGGCGGCGAAAGTCCGAATGAAGTTAAATCCCGGCAATTAGTCGCACTTGAAACGATCATGAGCCATACGGAAGAAAAAACTGTTTTGATTTGTATGCATGGCAGGGCTTTGCGTTTGTTGCTGTGTTTGCTTTTAAACGAACCACTCACTAACATGGAAAATTTCCCCCATCAAAACCTGGTTTTATATAAAGTGACCTGGGATGGGAAAAAATTCGAGATCATCGACTTCAATGATGCGAAACACTTAAAGTGATAACAAACAAACTACTATAGGTCCTGTGATAAGCAATAATAAATTATAAAAATATTTGTGAAGAAGATCAGAATATCAGCGGTTAGTTATACGAATACCAAGCCTTTTTTATACGGCATACAAAATTCAGCTATACAGGATCAGATCGAACTAAGCGTCGATATCCCTGCCGATTGCGCCCAGAAATTGATCGATGACAAGGTAGATATCGGCCTGATACCGGTAGCTGCCATCCTTAGCCTTCCGCAATGGAATATCCTGTCAGACTATTGTATTGGCGCTGTAGGAGCAGTGAATTCTGTATTTATATTCAGTAATTGCAATATCAGCGAAGTAAAACATGTACAACTCGACCCCCAATCACGAAGTTCAAACAATCTGGCACGGGTACTGCTTAAAAATTACTGGAAATTACAACCCGAACTGGTAGCCGACGCTAAGGACTACGGGCAATCTGCCGACCTACAAACTGCCTATGTTCAGATAGGGGACAGGACGTTCGGAAAAAAAGCTGAATACCGTTTTGCGTACGACCTCTCGGAAGAATGGCAGAAATATACAGGCCTGCCATTTGTTTTCGCAGCCTGGATAGCCAATAAAACTATACCAAGGGAATTTGTTGATCAATTTAATATTGCCCTTAAATATGGCCTCGATCATCGGCCCGAATTGTTAAAGGAATTGCAGGAGCATCCAAACTTTGATCTGCAGGACTACCTGATGCATAAGCTTGATTTTGATCTTACTGACAAAAAGCGTGAAGCACTCCAGCTATTTTTAACTAAAGTGAAAGAACTCCAAGATCAATAAGCGTCTTTGGACCCTATTGAAAAAAAATTTCCAAGGATGCCAATATAGCTGTATTTGATCAGGTGTCCATCACGAGGCGAATCCAGGTAGTCGCCGTAATTCGAATAAATAGAAAAAACTAAAAAATTCCAGTCTCTACCGGCCGGGTCATTATGCCTATTTTGGTGAAGGTAAGAATCGAAATCGTTTGGGTCGGGATTGGTTGCGATCAATAGCAATACTATCGCACCAATACAGTACAGTACTTTTCTTCTCATTGTGACATTCAGGTGATACGAAATTAAGTAAAAAGTCTATTACAATCAAAATGTTGTTGCGGTTTTTTTGGACGGGATGAGCCCGGAATAACAGGATTTTTTTCTGGTTCGAATTATGCCGCAATTAATTTTATGAGAAATTTTGCTAAAAACTAGCTTACAATAACGTATTGGTGTTATTTACTGGAATGAAAGCTTGCGAATGAAAATAGGCTGTGGCCAAAAAAATTGCATCGGTTTTTGCAAATTCAAGTGCAAAAATCAAAACTCTAAAATACCCAAAGGCTTTATTGAAAAAATATTTTAGTTTGATGGATGCATTTGTTTGAAGTATGCCTTTAATTCTTCGGCGCTTGCGTTTGCTCTGGATTGGCTGGATTCGAAAGTTAGTTCGTCCTTCCCATCTTTCAACTGGTTAAATATTGATTCAACAAATTCACTGACAGGTGGTGCATGGTCATGTAAACCCTTTCCGCCAAGATCTGTATTAAGTGCCGGTGGGATCATTTCAATTACTTCAATACCCTTTGGTTTCAATAAATGCCTAAGCGACCAGGTGAAGGAGTGGAAAAACGCCTTGGTAGCCGAATATACCGGTACCTTCGCAAAAGGCGCGAATGAAAGGCCAGAGGTAACATTGATTATAGTTTTGATATGAGGCAATTGCACAAAGAGGTGGGTAAGGTGCAAAGGAGCTTCGATATTGGTCACGATCTCAGTCCTGGCACGTTCAGGGAATTGAGGGTCATCGATGTTCATCCAATTTTGTATACCTGCGTTATTGATCAAAACATTCAGGTCGGGATGCTCAGCTTTTACCCATTCAAAAAGTTCTAACCGGTCGGCCTCATTCGAAAGATCGGTTTTTTTGGTGATCACTGTCGGCAATTTTCCGGCTGCTTCCAGCAAAACAGACTCGCGGCGACCGCATATAATAACGGTATTGCCTTCTTCTAAAAACCTTTGCGTTAAACCCAAACCTATACCACTGGCTCCACCAGTAATTAATATTTTGTTTCCAGATAGTTGCATGTGATCCTTGAATTATAATAGCGCCAAAGTAACAGAAAAGACATGCTTTCACGGTCGCCATTTTGTAAAAATGACGGCAAAATTTATCAAAAACATTTTCAAAGCGATAAAAAACAGAGTCGAAAAAAGCAGTTTATAAGCTGCTATCAGGGATAAATAATCAACCGACCTGTTCGAGGAAGTATTTTTCAACGATGGTATCCAGACCATTATAATTTACCATTACCTGGTACGAACTATAGTTTGAAATGAAGACCATATAAGGCAAACCTTTGATAAAACCCGGAAAAAGTTTGCCGGTATATCTCAGGTTTTGCCCCGTTGTTAATTTAAAATGTTTTTTTAACATGATTGATTTTTGGGTGGGTAGATTCAGTGCATTGTGCTTATTGCCTGAATCTTTTTGGGTTGTAAGCAACCAGGTATTGCAGGTCGAGCGCAGCCATATTTTCGGTATCAAACTTGTTTTGGATATTGGATTTTGCCTGAACCAATTGCGATTTTACCCTGTTGAACAATTCTGTCAATATCTCGGGTACCACTTTGGTTGAAACAACCGGGTAATATTTTTTGTGAAGTGAAGCTTTGCCTTCGCTTGTTGCCAGGCTCAGTTCCCAGCCTTCATCATCTTTAAAGCCGAACTCTTTAGCACAATTATTTAAATCGTACACGTAAAGTTTCGCCTGGTATTCAACTATTTCATTTGCCATGATCGTTATTTCTTTTTATTGTTGGGTATTGCAATTATGCTTGAAGATGAACTCTTGCTGCTCTGATAATCAGATTGCGATTTTTTGCCGGCTTCGGCGGGGGCTTTCTTTTTTTCGCGACTCCCTTTGTCTTTGCTCATAATGAGGGCTCTTTAATGGTTTAATGCTTGCGTCCGCGATTTGAACAGCGGGCAGAAGACTAATAAGGGAACCTTTCCCTTTTAATTTGGTACGCTAAAGCTTAAATAAAACCGGATGTGAATCGGAAATGCCTAAGAAGAAGTATATCGGGCAGAAACTATATCAATCAAACTTACGCATAATAAACAGCATATGGGCTATTTTGATTTATATATTATAAGTTTTAGCAATTGATAGGCTTCCAGTACCGCATCACGGCGTAAAATATTAACATTTAACCATAAAATAATGCATGGTAAGTCTTCCTTACAGACTTACTTGTCCCTATCTTTAGCACAAACACTATCAAATGAATTCATATTCTTTACAAGGACAGGTAGCATTGGTTACCGGGGGCGACAGCGGTATCGGGAAAGGCGTCGCATTAGAATTAGCCAAAGCAGGTGCAAAAGTTGCTATCAACCACGTTGATTCCCATGAAGTGGCAGAGCTTACCGTGGATGAAATAATTGCAGCAGGCGGTGAAGCCTACGCCATACATGCTGATGTAAGCAATGAAGCCGAAGTGCAGGCCATGTTTGCTGAACTATACCAACGCTATGGTACCATTGATATATTGGTAAACAATGCCGGCCTGCAACGCGACTCAAAGTTTGTAGATATGACCCTTGAGCAGTGGAATACTGTTTTGGGTATCAACCTAACCGGCCAGTTTTTGTGTGCCCGCGAAGCGGCAAGGGAATTTATCCGCAGGGGAGTAGTAGCCGAACGCAGCAAAGCAGCTGGTAAGATCATTTGTATGAGTAGTGTTCATGAGGTTATTCCCTGGGGGGGGCACGTAAATTACGCTACCAGCAAGGGAGGAGTAATGCTGATGATGAAGAGTATGGCGCAGGAATTGGCTCCACATAAGATCAGGGTAGTGAGCATTGGCCCTGGTGCAATTCAAACCCCAATAAACCATAGTGCCTGGGCTACGCCGGAAGCTTTAGAAAAATTGCTTACCCTGGTTCCTTATAATAGGATAGGGCAGCCCGAGGATATCGGTAAACTGGCGGCATGGCTGGCATCGGATGAGGCCGACTATATAACAGGCACCACTATTTTTATGGATGGCGGTATGACATTGTATCCCGGCTTTGCCGACAATGGATAGCATTGATAATCGCTACTATTCCTTCCTGGTTCTTTGCTTTTTAGCAGTAAATTCGCGCTTTAGACAGGTTTTTCTGCTTGATAGATAATTGCTTATATATCATAAATTGTGTTTAAAAAGCCTCTTTGTCATTAAAATGCAAGGAAATTGTTAACTTAAATACTTATTGTTAAATCTACACTAAGTAGGACAATTTTGATTAAGAGTTTGTTAAAATCGGCCTGCAATTCAGCGAAAATTTTAAAATTAATCGACAATCTGCCGTTTAATTATTAGAATATCATAAAAAATAACTAAAATTTTAAATTTATTCAACTATATGGTATTTTTGTTGCGGATTTAAAATTTAAAACAAATGAAAAAATTATTTATAACAGCCGCTATCGCTACCATGTTTAGCGCAAGCGTTTTTGCCGATGGCACAAGAAAAGTACATACCGTAACAGTTTCTTACACGGTAGTTAACAAGTTTACTGCTGATTTCCCAGCAGCCAAAGACATTACCTGGACCGTAGACAACAATTATCAGCGTGCAGATTTTGTACTGGAAGGTGTTCAAACTTCAGCATTTTATGATCGTAGTGGCGATTTTGTAGCTATTACTGAAGATATTACCGCAAAAGCTGTACCCGCTGCAACTTTAAAAGAGATCAATGATCAGTATAAAGGTTATACCGTTGACCATGTGATCGTTCTTCAAAACAATACCGAATTAAACCCTGAAGCCGAACCAACTATTTACTTCGCTGATATCAAAAATGGCGAAAAAGAAGCACTGGTTCGTATTACTGCCGATGGCCACATCGAATTGTACAAAGAAGTAAAGTAATTAAGCAAAAACAAAATTCAAGCCACCCAGCTCAGCGGGTGGCTTTTTTTGTTTAATTTACGGTGGAATTAATGAGTGAATTAGTGAGTGAGTGAATTAGTGAGTGAGTGAATTGGTGAGTGAGTGAATCAACCAGATCGTGCTCCATTTACCTGTAGCGGCGCTAATACCAATACCTGATAACTGATACATAATACCCAATACCTAATCCCTAATACCTGATACCCGATAACTGACACCAAAGTTTACAGTTTGTAATATTATTTGACAAAGTATACTTGTTTAGTAGAATTTATTATTTTTGATAACGATTATTAAAATCGTCTTAACTTTATACCATTAATCCATCAATAATTTTTTACGCTATGAGCATAAGACTAGGAGACCTTGCACCAAATTTCAAGGCCAAAACAACAGAAGGGGAAATTGATTTTTATGACTACCTGGGCAGCAGTTGGGGGGTACTTTTCTCACATCCTGCAGATTATACGCCAGTTTGTACAACAGAATTAGGGAGAACAGCAGCTTTAAAAGATGAGTTTGACAAGCGCAATGTTAAAGTTATAGCACTCAGCGTCGATTCGGTTGAGTCGCATAATGGTTGGGTAAAGGATATCAATGAGACCCAGGGTGTGGAGGTTAATTTCCCGATCGTAGGTGACGAAAATCGTGAAATCGCATTAGCTTATGAAATGATCCATCCAAATGCTTCGCTTACGGCAACGGTACGTTCATTGTTCGTTATCGCACCAGACAAAACCATCAAACTGATCATTACTTACCCGGCTTCAACTGGCAGGAATTTCCAGGAGATTTTGCGCGTGATCGACTCGCTGCAATTGACAGCTAATTACAGTGTGGCAACACCAGCCGATTGGAAGGAAGGGGAGGACGTAGTTGTTGTTCCATCGATCAAAACAGAAGATATCCCGGCAAAATTTCCTAAAGGTTTTAAGATCATTAAGCCATATCTTCGTACTACCCCACAGCCAAATAAATAATTTTATTTTATTTAA
>CAIPDP010000100.1 GCA_903863845.1 uncultured Mucilaginibacter sp.
AACAATCACTTAAAAACAGAAAACTTGCCTATGAAAAAATAAAATCACAGATCACTTGCACCCCCAAAATGGAAAACTTAGCTTTACTTTAAACCCGAAACACTACACAAGCCTTGGTTCACTTTAGTTTGACGACGTACAATTGATGATATCAAAAGCCTGCTTATCCCTGAAAAATGAAGTTACACTGATCAGAAATTCTTTGGCAAGTAATTCAACTTCCCCGGGATTCTTTTTAAGGTATTCAAAGTAATGGCTAAGAGAACTAAAGTTGGCAGCTAATGCCCTGCGCTTAGTTCTCCTGGTAATGGTAGGCATTTTATAGTCGGAGAAATCAAGCGGCGAATTGGTCCTGATCAGTTCGATGATTGCTTTGATCGCTTTTCCGTCATCTTCGGTCGAAACATCTATACCATACCTGATATAGTCCTCAATAGCCACCGGCATCTGCGCAGGTTCAAGTATAAAATCAATCAAACCTGTAGCAACTGCATGAGATGGCATACTGGCAAAACCTGAAGTTTCTGGTGTACGTGCCATCACCATACCACAGGCTTTTTTTATGGCTTTAATTCCCTCGGTTCCATCAGATCCAAGGCCGGAAAGTATAATACCGATCGCTTTCTTTCCATAATCGAGCGCAAGTGATTTAAAGAAAGTATTAATGGTTAGATGCGGTCCCTTTATTTTTGTTTTATTGGTTAAGTAAAGTTTATTACCACTGATGGTCATGTACTTATCATTCGGGATAAGGTAAACTTCGTTGGCCTGCACCAACATGCCGTTTTCGGCTTCCTTTACCACAAGTTTACTATGCCTTGCCAGCAATTCAACCATTCGGCTTTTAAAATCTGAAGAAAGATGCTGGATAATAACATAGGATACGCCATCAAGGGGTGTATGGTCAAAAAAGGTATTAAGCTCTTCCATACCTCCTGCAGAGGCGCCAATGGCAATGATATGATGGGGACCGGCTTGCAACATATAAGGAAGTATTAAGGTTGCGCAGCTGGCAGTAGCATGAATCCTGCGTGGATTCTTCGATAGGTTAAAATTACGAATATATATCCGGGAAACAGTAGTATTTAGCTCCGAATGACGATTAAATACAATCTAAGCAGAATTTATACTCGCTTATGCCTTTTTATCATACTTAGATAAAACCACCTTTTCGCCAGTTCTGCCGATATCAGGTAAAGTACAACAATAGCGAACATCCAGGCGTAATAACCCACCGGAAGTTGTATAAAACCAAGCCATGTTGCTATAGGTAAAACCGGTATAATAAGTACAAATAAGAGTACTGAAAGCGTAGCAACCGTTAATAATTTTCCCGGCGGACTTTTGAAAAAAGGCAGACGGGTACGTACTACCAGCACGATCAATATAGCCGAGATCACCGATTCAGTAAACCAACCGGTTTGAAAGGTTTTTTCTTTGGCATGCATGAAAAATATCAGTACGCCAAATGTCAGATAGTCAAACACCGAACTGAGTAATCCAAACAATATCATAAACCGACGAATGAAACGCATATCCCACTTTTGCGGCGACTTGATATTGATGTCATCTACCCTATCGGTAGCAATCGCCATTTCAGGGAAATCGGTCAGCAGGTTTGTCAGTAATATTTGCTTTGGCAATAGTGGTAAAAAGGGCATGATCACAGATGCGCCAGCCATACTGAACATATTGCCAAAATTAGCGCTTGTTGCCATGAAAATGTATTTCATGGTATTGGTAAAGGTTTTGCGACCTTCTATGATACCATCGACCAAAACATCCAGACTTTGGCTAAGCAGTACAATATCGGCCGCTTCTTTGGCTACGTCAACCGCAGAATCCACCGAAATACCTACATCGGCCATATGCAAAGCTGGCGCGTCATTGATGCCATCACCCATAAACCCCACCACGTAACCGGCCTTTTTTAAAATAAAAATGATACGCTCTTTCTGATTAGGCTCAACTTCGGCAAAAATATCTGTAATTGGCGCACGATGCAGCAATGCACTGTCGGTCAATTTCAAAAGCTCAGTCCCTGTTAAAATTTTGGCTTCTTTTAAGCCAACCTGTAATGCCAGACTTTTTGCTACCAGGGCGTTATCACCGGTAATAACCTTGAGGCTAACCCCCAATTCATTCAGCCTGGCGATAGTTTCGGCAGCATTCGGTTTAGGCGGATCGAAAAGCGCTATAAAACCTAAAAACACCATCTTTTGCTCATCATTACGCGAAAAACTTCCGCCAGAATCAATTTTCTTATAAGCTACACCTAAGGTTCGGAAACCTTCATCGCTGAGCTTTTGGTATTGTTCGGTCAATTGTTTGCGAATTGTGGTAATGTCGACAGTGCCGTCTTTTGTTTCGGCCTGATCGCAAATGTCAAGTACTACATTCAAGGCTCCTTTAGTGATAGCCATGTTCTCTTTTCCGTCGGTAACAAATACCGTCAGACGCTTACGGATAAAATCATAAGGTATTTCAGAAATTAACTTAAATCGGCTTGCTGTATCGTTAAATGAGCTTCTGATCGCTTCATCTATCGGGTTATGAAATCCTTGTTGCAGTGATGCGTTCAGCCAGGCGTATTGCAGCGTTTTATCGCTGTGGACACCTGTAGTATCATAGGCATCCTTTAATTTCACCTTGCCCTCGGTTATTGTTCCGGTTTTATCGGAACAAAGTATATTCATACTGCCGAAGTTTTCGATGGACGATAAACGCTTAACGATAACCTGCTTTTTTGCCATCCTGCGGGCACCGGTTGATAAGTTAACACTAATAATAGCAGGCAGCAGTTGTGGTGTAAGTCCGACAGCGAGCGCCAGCGAAAACAAAAACGAATCGAGTACTGGTTTATGCAGGTAAACATTAAGTGCAAAAATGATGATAACCAATACCAGGGTAACTTCCATCAGCAGATAGCCAAATCGCCGAATACCTCGTTCAAAGTCGGTCTCGGGTGAAGTAACTTGCAATCCCGCCGAAATTTTACCAAATTCGGTTTCCTGTCCGGTCTTAACTATGATCGCCGAAGCTTTCCCGCTGATCACATGCGAACCCATATACAAGGTATTCGAACGTTTATTTAGCGGCGTTGCAATATCAACTATACCTGTTTGCTTTTCAACCGGGTAGGTTTCACCGGTAAAAGCGGCTTCGTCTACAAACAGATCCTGTGAATCAATGAGCAGGCCATCACCGGGTATTATATCTCCCGCTGCCAGGTATACCAGGTCGCCGGGCACAACTGATTCCAACGATACCTCCTGCTTTTTTCCATCTCTTTGAACCGTACAATTCAGGCGAACGAGTTTTAAAAGCTCTTCAACGGCATTTGCAGCACTGTACTCCTGCCAAAAGCTAAGACTACTGCTGACCAATACTATAATTAAAATGATGATTGCATCAGTAAGATCGTTCAAACCAGCGGATAATACCGCTGCAACGATCAACAGAATGGTAATTGGACTTTTAAACTGGGTTAAAAACAGGAGCACCGCGGAAGTGTGCTTTTTTGATTTAATGGTATTTGGTCCAAACGTATTGAGACGGGCTGAGGCCTCCTGACTGCTTAAGCCATAATCATCAGTTGAAAGCTTTTTAAAGATATCTTCTTTTGCGAAGCTCCAAAAATTGTCAAGATCAGACGGCTGGATGTTTGTTTTCAAAAGCTCGAAATTAAATTTACATCGGAAAAATGATCACAGGCACAGCAATGTGGTCGGGTAGAACATTTTTAATGTTACTGCCAAACAATTCGCTGAAATGATACCGGTGATTGACCAGGGCCAATAAATCAGCATGAAGATCATTGATCATCACGTCGACTGCGATGTCTAAATTTCGCTCTTTAAAATTGTTAAAATAAACTTTTTCGTGCTTTATTTTTTTCATGATCTCCTGTTCGAACAGATCGCGGGCAAAAATGTCGCTCAGGTGAGGTAAACCTTTGGCCGAAAAGTGTTCAACCATCAGGTTGGCATCGTAAACCAGGGCCAGGTCTGAAAGGAATTTAAGAACGGCAGCCCTGCAATAACGCATATCTACCGCGTAGGTAATATTTTCAAAGGTCCGCCCTCGGTAACTATCGGGAACAAGCAACAAAGGACAGGCAACATGATTAAGTACCGCCTGGACATCTATACTTGTTAAAATTTCATGGGTAACTTTCTTTTCGATACCCTTAACCATCAGCCATATCTTTTTGGCGATCACCAATTCACAAATATCCTTTTCTGTAAATTCGGAGGCGTCAACGTGCAAAATCTTTGCCTTTGATGTTCCGTTAGTTACCCGCAGATCTGGCTTTTCGGTACGAACACTGATCGCTTCCAGCTTACTGCGTTTTTTGCATAAGTTTAGGATCAGCAGATCCGCCCGAACTTTGTTAGCGATTGCCAAAGCAAATTCGCCGGCATTTACGGCCTCCGGTGAATCATCGTTAAAAAATAGTATCATACTCATTGCCCGTTTCTCAAAACACCCTGATAAATTTCAACAATCACAATACAATAAAAAATGATGAATGTCACCAGTTAAAATCACCGCTGGCATCAAAGCCTAAAATCAGCATTGCGCTTATCGGCTATTAATATCAATCGCTAATACTTTGTTTGCAGTGATCATTTAATTAAACAAGCGAGTTTTTAGTTGAATATTATTTTTATTAAAAAAAAATTTATATTTGGAACTAGCAAATCATATTAATACATTCACTTAAATCCCATTTTATGAGACGAATGATAGCCGGACTACTGGCCATTTCTGTTGCCAGCGCTGTGTTATACAGTTGCAAAAAAACATCAGAGACTGTTATTCCTAACACAAACGCCGCCCTCGAAACCAGCCAGCATGGTTTAGGCTTAAACCCGATGACGCCCGACCAATGGGCTAATGTTCCGGTATTTTCTACCAGTTTATTTACTCATAAACTGCAGCCGGATGGTTTAACTTATAACGGAACAGCCTATAGTTCTTATTTACTGGTTACACCGCAGATCCGCGATCAGGGGCAAATGGGTGCCTGTACCGGCTTTTGCGGTGCCGAAACTGACGAAATATTATATTACTATAAAAACAATACCGTACCGGTTATCGCCAATTTTACCACCGCAAATGGCATCGTGCTGGCTACCCAAAATGAAATAGCAAATACTTCTGATGAGGCCTATTACGGCACATCAAATACCGTTGCTAACGCGCTCAGTCCGCTCTTTTTATATTTTGTTGAGCGCGTTGTGATCAATAAACAAACAATCGGTACTGATGCTGGCGCCAACATGGTCAATATTGGTGAAACCTTGCAAGGGCTTACCAATAACTCAGGTACTGGCAAGCCGTTGACCTATAACGGTTACACTTTTGATGGCATAACCAATGAAGCCAATTACAAATACCCGTTTGTACTTGGATCTGGTGGTTATAACGTAGCTACTTCGTCAAATGCGCCGTTTACAACCTACCCGTATAATTATTTTAATTACGGTTCAACAACGATACCGGTAGCACCTAACAACTACGCTATCGGCACCCAGAGCGGCAGTACGAGCAGTTCCGGCACAACAGCAAAGGGCTATTATGTGATCACTGATACCAAAACTACCCTTGTAGCCGATGTTAAAAATGCATTGCTCAATAATAAACCGGTAATGATGGGCTTTAATGTTTACGATAATACATCTACCTACCAATATTTCGAAGGCCTGAGTACCACCAGCTATACCTATAACCCTTTAACAACCAGCGGCACTTTGGCCAGCGGTGTTAAATTATTGGGCGGACACGCTGTGCCGATCGTAGGTTATATCAATGATAGCTCACAGCCCGGCGGCGGTGTTTTCATTTGCCAGAATTCATGGGGTACGCCATGGGGCTACCATGGTTATTTTTACCTGCCTTACTCGGTTATACAAAACACAAAGATCGTTCCGGCAGGAAATCTTTATGTAGCGATACCATAAAAATCAGCTGTCAACACAACAAAAAAGAACCCGGCATTGTTCGGGTTCTTTTTTTTGTTGTTATATTTTTTCCACTGAGTATATTTGGTCAAAACCATTTAGCCTGATTTACACACAATCCCATGCAAAAAATAACCCCATTTCTCTGGTTTGATAACCAGGCCGAAGATGCCATGAATTTTTATTTATCTGTTTTTAAGGATTCGAAAGTGCTTCGTGTGAACCGTGGCGGCGACAATGGCCCGGTATTTTCGGTTGAGTTTCAATTGAATGGCACCGACTTTTACGCGCTAAATGGTGGCCCGATGTTCCAATTTTCGCCCGCCACCTCGTTTTTTATCCATTGCGAAACGCAGGAAGAGGTAGATCATTACTGGGAGAAACTGAGCGAAGGCGGCAAACCCGGCCGCTGCGGCTGGCTGGATGATCAATTCGGCATAACCTGGCAGGTAGTTCCCAATGCCCTGGGGAAATTATTAGGCGACCCCGACAGAAAAAAAGCCGGCAAAGCTATGCAGGCTATGATGCAAATGGATAAATTGGATATCGCGATGCTTAAAGAGGCGTTCGATCGTGATTAGTTGACTGGTGATTGGTTAACTGGTGATTAGTGACTGGTTAACCAATTAACCAACTACAAACTCCCCTTCTTCAATTCCTTAACGGCATAATCGGCTGCACGGGCTGTGAGTGCCATATAGGTTAATGACGGATTCTGGCAGGCTGTTGAGGCCATCGCGGATCCATCTGTAACGAACACGTTTTTGGCATCCCAAACCTGGTTCCATTCATTCAATACCGAAGTCTTAGGATCGCGACCCATGCGGGCAGTACCCATCTCGTGTATACCGCGACCGAGTACTCCTTCCATGGTTTTGGTCTTAACATCTTTAACACCAGCAGCTTCCAGCATTTCTTTGGCATCATTCAGCATATCTATGCGCATCTTCTTTTCGTTCTCTTTGATGGTTGCATCGATAGCCAATACTGGTAGTCCCCATTTGTCTTTAACCGACTTATCTAAAGTTGCCTTATTTTCGTGGTAAGGTAATGTCTCACCAAAGCCACCAATATTCATATTCCAGTGGCCGGGCTCAGCTAATGAATCTTTAAACTCGGCACCAAGGCTAAGCTCAGGTATATCACGGCTCCATGATTGCCGCGAGGCACGCCCCTGATAACCAAAACCTCGGATATAATCGCGTTTTTCGCCATTCAGGTTACGGTAACGAGGAATATATATACCGTTTGCACGTCTTCCGAAATAGTATTTATCGTCGTAACCCTCTACCAAACCGCTGGCGCCGACACCCAGGTGGTGATCCATCAGGTTATGTCCCAATTCGCCGCTGCTCGATCCCAATCCATCGGGCCAGATATCCGTCGCCGAATTCATCAGCACCCAGGCCGAATTAAGCGTAGAAGCATTCAGGAAGATCACCTTGGCATAAAACTCATAGGTCTGGTTGGTTTGTGCATCCAATACCTCTACGCCTTTAGCTTTTTTGGTATCCTTATCGTACAGTATCTTTGTTACGATCGACCATGGTCGTACTTTCAATTTACCCGTTGCCATTGCAGCGGGTAAAGTTGATGACTGCGTACTGAAATAGGCGCCAAACGGGCAACCCAGCCAGCATTTATTACGATACTGGCAGTTAGTGCGTCCGGGCAAAGGTTGAGTTATATTGGCCGTGCGACCAATAACCATGTGCCTTGCACCTTTATAATAAGCGTTTAGTCGGGCCGAAACATCTTTTTCGACGCAGTTCATATCCATTGGCGGCATAAAATTGCCATCGGGTAAAATATCCAGTCCGTCGCGGTTACCAGATATGCCTGCAAAGCCTTCAACATAATTATACCATGGCTCCAGGTCTTTATACCTGATTGGCCAGTCGACACCAACACCATCCTTTAAATTTGCTTCAAAATCCGATTCCGCCCAGCGATAGCTCTGCCTTCCCCACATCAGCGAACGGCCACCAACATGATACCCTCTGAACCAGTCGAAACGCTGCACCTCTACATAAGGGCTTTCTTTTTCGTCGACCCAATAATCAAGGTTGGTCTCGTTAAGCGGGTAATCGCGTTTAAGTACCGGGTAGTCCTTTGCCATCTGGGTGGTATGCCCTCCCCTGTGCGGGTATTCCCATGGCGCTTTTGTTGCATTTACATAATCTTTCACGTGCACTATGTCACGCCCACGCTCAAGCATGATGGTTTTGAGCCCCTTTTGGGTCAGCTCTTTAGCCGCCCAGCCCCCGCTAATTCCCGACCCGATCACGATCGCGTCATAAGTATTTGTTGTAGTTGCTGACATCTTCTACTAAAAGATTTTTGATATGGATGATTAATATTTTGAACCTTAAAAACACTATGATCAGGCCAGCGCATTGGCTGCAAATTCACGGCACTTGATCACTTCCTTCACAGCATCTGAATCTTTCGGAATATCATACTCGAACTCGATCGTTGCCGGAAATTTATATTTATTGGTTTTGATCAGCTTCAGTACTTCCGCAATAGGTGTATCGCCCTGCCCCCATGGCTGATTCGGGCCATTATGAAACTTACGGTCCTTCAGGTGGATACTTTTTATTTTGTCGTGATGCTTCAAAATAAAATCGATCGGACTGCTGCTGGTACCTGCGGTATAGTGACCAATATCCAGATTAATCGCATTGTATTCGCTCTGGCTGAGGGCAGTGTCCCAAAGCGTTGGCGTTGCCTGCGTATGTGCATGATACCCAACATATAATTTGTGCTTTGCCGCAAATTCGCCCAGGCGTTTGGTTTGCTCGGGGTCGGTAGGCAATTCAACAGTTACGTGGGTAACACCCAGAGCTTTCCCTGCTTTAAAGGCGTAATCAACTTCAGCATCAGTATTTTTCGGACCAAGTGCATTCGGTTTCCAGGCGTAGATGTTTACGCCTGCATCGTTATACATTTTCCGCAATTCCTTAAATTTATCAATCGAAGCATTTTCGCGCCATTCAGCAACTTTTTTTGAATAGCTGGCCCAATCTTCGCCGGCAGCTTTTTGAGGTGCACCGGCATAAGCTTCGGCAGCATCACCCATCAATTCTATCGCGCTGATATTACATTGTAATATATATTGCAATAATTGCTCGGCACTGCCCGGCATGCTCCGGTAAGAGTAAGTAATAACTCCGATCTGCACGCCGTTGATTTTTGAATTGGGCTTACCATCGAAAAGCGCTCCTGCAAAAGCGGTTTTGGAGGCAAAAGCCATACCTGCAGCCGCCAGGGCCGCGCTGCCAATAAAGCGGCGCCGCGAAATATCTTCTTGTTTCATAATTGGTTTATATAAAGGTTTGCGTAACTAGTTTACCAAGTTAGTTGTTGCAGGGCATAATTTGCAATTCTATTTGTAAAAAAAGTGTTTCACATACATTTATCGCACCAGCTGCCCGGTGCCTGCCCATAGGAGCGCGTTGATGATGAGCTTTGCCTCCATCTTGCTATCAAATGTATGCGATAAGGTTGCGTTAGTATGCCCGTCATAATCCATATCATTATGGCCCATGTTAAAATAAACCATTTTATATTTTTTGTTTGTCCAAACCACCGGGTAATAGCCGCTATGCCATATTTCAGATTGCTTCGGGCCGTTGCCCAGCGGGAAACTGCTGGAATCGATCGAAAATAAAATTTTGATATCAGGGTTTACGCGCAAGTCCTTTTCCCAGCGGTACCACTCATTGGGTGATGTTTTAAATCTAGCTGGTATTCCTTTTGAAACCGGGTGGTCACCGGCTTCATTGCGTAATATGGCCGATGTTGGGTGCCAGGTATTGCTTACATATTGGCCCGAACCTAAAAACTCGTTGTGGTACCAATCCCAGTCGGCATTAAAATCCGAAGGCGTTAAAGCAAAAGCAGCAAAATGAAATCCAAGCCAGCCTCCGCCGCCCTTCATATAGGTTTCAAATGCAGCACGCTCCTCTGGCAGTTGCGGCCGCGAATCTAAAAACAAAACTACCTGGTACCGTCTAAGGAATTGTGAATTCAGGTTATGCCAATCGCTGGTCGTATCATAGCTGAAATTATTCTTTTTTGCTTCCTCTGGGAAAAACTTATTCGCGTCCTTAACAAAACTGATATGTGCCGGATCGGGGTAATTGCGAAAAAATGCGATAACGTTAAAGTGCTTTGTTTTTTCAACCGCAAAGGTTTTTATGGCAGATAAGCTCGAAATCAATAATACAGCGGCGATAACAACACTTTTCAATAAAGCCTTCATATTTATTTAAGTTTTGGTTCGGTTAAAGTAATAAATATGTTTTTGATTTAACCTATCCCGGGATTTAGTGCAATTCGACGTATTTTTTGTTATTTTAAGCCATAAAATCGACTAATCAAACTAATGGCATCCAAAAAAATAAAAGAACAGGTTTTCAGGGGTTTAATTGAAGCTGGTTTTATCATTTTCCTATTTTACGCTAACCTGCTAATGGGCGATTATACACGAACAGGTAATGCACACGGCCGAAGCCTGATCTGGGGGATCGAAGACGTTTTTACTACGACAAATTTCGAGATCGCGATCGTAGCGGCGATCATCGGATACCTGGTATTTGAATACCTGAGGAAGAAAATTTAAGCACTAATGCTTTTCCTGCATCAGGTAAACTTCCGATCCTGCCAACAGGAAGGCACCAATACCATATACTTCGGTATCATTTGCACTCACTTTTTCTGGCTTCTCTCCAATCTGTTGCACAAATCCTAATTTGCCGTTTTCCTGCACACAACCTTTTAAGGCCGACGATGCTTTTTCAACGATCAGGTGATATTGGCGATAAGGTAATAAGCCATTATTGATACCATAGGCCAGGGCATAACAGTAAAAACCTGTGCCGCTGGCTTCTTTTACCGGATAAGCAGCCGGATCCAACAGTGCCGCATGCCAGGTACCGTCGGCATTTTGCAAGGAAGCGATTTTTCGGGCCATTTCCTGATATAATTTCACAAAAGCCGGGCGTTCCGGGTAATCATCCGGCATATTTTTAAGCATCCTGACCAGGCCGGCCAATACCCATCCATTACCCCGCGACCAGAATACCTTTTTACCATTGGCTTCCTTTTGTGTAAAAAACCGACTATCTCGATAATACAAATGCTCTCCTTTATCATAGAGGTAAGCTGTGCTCTTCCACCATAATTTACAGGCTGCATCCAGGTATTTCCGATCTCCGGTTGCGGAAGACAAATAAGCCAAAGCGGGGGGTCCCATAAATAGCGCATCGCACCAGGCCCACTCACGTTCGGCTATGTTGTTTTTCCATTCGAGCGATTCCGTATGAGGTAAGGCGATGATACTATCTGCCTGCTGTTTCCATTGTGCGATCATCTCAGGTTTATTGTAAACCATATACATTTGGCAAAACATTTGGGCTACGCAATAATCATCTGCCATGGTATGCCGTGAGCCTGTTTTCCAGCGAAGACTATCGCCTATCGCTTTCACATCGTTCAGATAGGTTGAATAGGTAGCAACTTCCGCCAGATCCATATAACCTGCATAACAAGCGCCCATGGTCCAGTCCGGTTTTGGATGAGGAGTGCCGTTTTGTTTCCAGGCTTTTAATTGCCAGTCGGCAACTTTGTTCATCACATTTAAAGTGACGTCCGCCTTTTTTATTATTTGTGCCGATAATGACTGTTGACCTATTAAAAGTATAACCAACACGGGTAGGCATCTTCTCATTGCATTCCTTTTAAACTCTAAATTTATAATATATCTGTGTTGATTTATCATAAAGAAATAATACCGGGATCAATCTCGCATTAATACATTTAAATTTTGTAGTCCTTCCTGGACAACAACAATGTCCATCTTTTAAAAAAATTTTAAAATAAATCAGATAACTTGTCCTATAATCCATATCCCGGTCGTCATTCTTAAAAAACCATAAATCAAAAACCATGAACGAATTTGTATTGATCTTCAGGAATGATTTTCTTCCGGAAGCAAAGTTTTCGCCTGACGAGATGCAGGCTATCATGCAGCACTGGCAAGAATGGATCGGCGGTATTGCTGCCAAAGGGCTATTGGCTAACGGAGGGAACCGTTTAAGCAGTAATGGCAATACTGTTAAGCCAAATAATATAATCACTGATGGCCCTTTTGTCGAGATAAAAGAGATCATTAGTGGTTATATTGTGATAAAGGCCGCAGATATTGATGATGCAGCGGAAATCGCCAAGGGTTGCCCAATTTTAATGGTGGGCGGCAATGTAGAAGTAAGAGATATTATCCCAATGAACATTTAAACCAAAATCATGAAAGAATTTGCATTATTATTCAGGAATGAATCCAATGTTGGGTCAGAGATTACGCCACAACAAATGGAATTAATGTCATCCAAATGGCAGCATTGGGTTGGTGGTATAGCAGCCCAGGGGAAACTGGTATCACCGGGTAGCCGGCTAGGATTTAATGGCCGTGTCGTTCAGCCGGGCGACAATGTAGTTCAGAGGCCCTATGCTGAAATCAACCAGATACTAAGTGGTTTTCATGTTATTAAAACTAGCACTTTAGACGAGGCAACCGAAATTGCGAACGACTGTCCTATTCTGTCTATCGGGGGTAGCGTCGAAGTTAGGGAGATCATCCCCATGAATAATTGATAGTTCCGACTATCTCATTTATACAGGACAGCCTGAATGCCTGTTTTCAATAACTGAATTTAAATTGAATATTAAACTTCCTCCCTTTACATTTACGGGAGGAAGCTTTTTCTTTTATGCAGCAAAAGGAACTTATACCACAACTTTACAGGAACGAGTTCAGAAAAATGGCTGCGGTACTTTGCCGCTTGTTCGGGATCGAGCATATTACCATAGCGGAAGATATTGTGAGCGATACCTTTCTGCTTGCGGCAGAAACCTGGGGACTAAAAGGTATTCCTGAAAATCCTGTAGCGTGGTTATACACCGTAGCCAAAAATAAGGCCAAAGACTTTCTGAGACGTAACGATATCTATAATGAAAAAGTCACGCTGGCAATACAACACGCAGCGAACGCAAAAAACGAGTTTGAAATAGATCTGTCAAATACAAACATAGTTGACAGTCAATTACAAATGATGTTCACCATTTGTAACCCCTGTATTCCACCAGAGTCACAGGTTGGGCTAGCTCTGCGTATTCTGTGCGGATTTAGTATCGATGAAATAGCTGACGCATTTTTAACAAAAAAAGAAACTATCAACAAGCGTTTATACCGGGCAAAAGAAAAATTAAAACAGTTAAAAGTTAAGATCGAAATGCCTCATGAACAAGAGATCGGCAGCCGGATAGACAATGTACTGACTACGCTTTATCTTTTATTCAATGAAGGTTATTTTTCAGCTGGCCGGAATTCAAAGATCAGGAAGGATCTTTGCCTGGAAGCAATGCGGCTTGCCTATATGCTGGTTGAAAATAAGACAACCAACAAGCCCGAAGTTTGTGCTCTGTTATCACTCATGTGTTTTCATGCATCCCGGTTTGAAGCCCGAATAAAGCCTGATGGTGAACTGGTGCTTTATAACGAGCAGGACCGATCATTATGGAATAAGGAATTGATATTAAATGGCAAATATTTTTTAAACAAGGGCGCCACTGGAAGCACGCTTTCCAAATATCATCTCGAAGCCGCAATAGCTTTTTGGCATACTATTGAAATTGACAGTATCGAAAAATGGGAAAATATACTCAGCCTTTACAACAAATTACTAATCATCGAATATTCGCCAATTGCGGCCCTGAACCGTACTTATGCTTTGGCCAGGGTTTATGGCAATGATACAGCGATTGTAGAAGCAAAGAAACTATCACAGGATCACAACCATTTATACCATAGCTTATTGGGTGAATTGTTTGCACTAACCGACAACAAAAAAGCTATCGAACACTTTCTGCTGGCAGCTAAACTTACCAGGTCAGATGCTGACAAAAAAGTAATTCTGAAAAAAATAGAAAAATTAAATCAAAAGGTTTCTTAGTGCTTTTTCTTAAAGTCTTCCTAAATCGTATATTGCTGCTTCCGAACCAATTATAAGATGAAGAAACTATTGCTGCTCGTTTTTTGCGTTGGCCTAAGCTATGCCTATACCTCAGGCCAGGAACGACCAAAGTATTACGGCCCTATCATTCCAAATAAAATTCAAGATACTTACGTCGCGGCCTACGAACAAAATATTGGCGGCTTGCTGGGATACCGGATGCAGGTAAACCTGGAAAAGCGTTTATTGCAAATAGATTCAGCTATACTATTATCCGGGTTTAAAAAGCGTCCGGGCTCACAAACCTGGATCGGTGAGCATGTAGGTAAATTCCTGTTTTCGGCGTCAAAAACCTATGCCTATACGCACGACCCTCGTATCAAACATTTGATGGACGATATGGTACGCAAATATATCGCCTGCCAGATGCCGGACGGTTACCTCGGCACCTATTTGTTGAAAGACCGTTGGACAGAATGGGACGTTTGGGCACATAAATACGCCATTATTGGCCTGCTGAACTATTATTCGATCACTGGCTATAAACCAGCTCTGGAAACCGCGAAAAGAGCAGCCGACCTGATATGCTTTACTTTTGGCGATAAGCCGGGACAACGCGACCTGATGGTATCCGGAGAACATGTAGGTCTTGCTCCGGGTAGCATACTCGAGCCAATGCTCGACCTCTATCGATACACCGGCGATACCAAATACCTTGCGTTTTCTAAATATATTCTTCGCGCTTTCGAACAGCCTGACGGTCCTAAACTGATCTCGCAATTACAGAAATATGGGGATGTGACGAAAGTGGGCGATGCTAAAGCCTATGAAATGCTAAGCTGTTTCCTGGGCATCCTTAAATATTATAAACTGACCGGCGAAGCTAAATACCTGCATTTGTTGCAGACAGCCTGGACCGACATTACCAGTCACCGTTTGTACATTACCGGTACTTCAAGCGACCACGAGATATTCAGAGCACCCTGTGATCTGGGCGCCGAAAATGATAATGAAATGGGCGAAGGTTGTGTTACCGTAACCTGGATACAATTTAACTTACAATTATTGCAAATTACGGGTGAAACAAAATATGCTGAAGAATTGGAACGCTCCGTGTACAACCATTTGTTTGCTGCCGAAAACCCCCAAACAGGCTGCGTTAGTTATTATACTGCGCTTGACGGCCCAAAACCCTACCGATGCGATCAGGGTTTTTCCTGTTGCCTGTCGAGTGTGCCCCGCGGGATATCACTGATACCTGAAATGATTGCCGGGAAAATAAAGGGAACTTATAGTGTTTTGTTGTATGAGAATGGAGAATCAACTCAAAAGATCAAAGCCAAAGATGGTTCAAATATTTTATTGAAGGTTAATGGCACGACCATTTTTCCGCAGGAAGGTAAAATCACTTATTCTGTCGTTCCCTCAAAAACAGCGGCATTCGCGCTGAATTTTAGGGTTCCGGGATGGTCTGAGAACTTCAAAGCTATAGTAGGTGGTCAAACCTATACCGGCAAAAAAGGAAATCTGTTGCGAATAGAAAGAAAATGGACTCCGGGTGAACAAGTGGTGATCACGTTCAATATGCCGGTGCAAGTGATACCGGGAGGTCTCTCCTATCCCAATGCTGTAGCGATCAAACGCGGTCCACAGGTTTTTGCAATTGATAAAGGTTTAAACCATGGTGTAGATTCTCTCGCACAAATTAAGTACACCAAACTGGATGTACTTACTGATGAGCAAAAATCATTACCGGAAAACTGGACCTGGAAAGAAGCATATTCAATCCCAATGTCCGTTAACGGCAAATTGCAGAAAGTGATTTTAGTACCATTCGCTGAAGCCGGACTAAGCGCCTCGGACATTGAGGTTTGGATAAAACATTAAAATCCATGTCCTTGCGAGAAGCCAGCAGTGGCAGGTGCGCCGGGGGCGATGTGGCAATCGCAAGTTATGCCTTTTAGCCGCGGTTGTATGTATTGGTCAGGATGTAAGCGTTTCCAATCATAAGCCGATGCCAGCCTTACTTGCGATTGCTTTGTCGCCCCCGGCACGCATACCCATATTACTCCGCTTAATGACAATTTTTTTAGCGCTGTCACCCTGAGCACGTCGAAGGGTGATTGCTGCGGGGGTAGGCGGTGATGTTTTTGGCTCCGAATGTGATTTGAACAAAGGACAATCATCCACCGCTCAGTTGCCGCGGAGGCTGTTACTTTGCTGCGCCAAAGTAACCAAAGGCGCTCCCATGTCATCGCTGATGGTTCTTTGCCGCACAAGGCTTGCCCTGCAAATCAGACAAAACCGGGGCTGGGAAACATTGCCCCGCTGTCGCTCCCTCAGACCACCGCTTCTGCAAATTTCCCTATGCCCTTTCTACGCTCAACCCACCTTCGTTTTGTCCGATTTCGCCCGAACCTGCACCGATGACTCGCACGGGGCCAACGCCTTTTTATCCGCCTTTTAAAAAATTTGTCCTTGCGAGGAGCAAGCCTGGGATTGCGGGTTGGCTGCGACGTGGCAATCGCAAGGTATGCCTTTAGAAATGAATCGGGCAGGGCCTTTGCGCACCATGGTTCGACCCTGCTCACGATGACACCTTACGCGCATTATAATACCATATCAAAAGCGCCAGCTGTCACCCTGAGCCCGTCGAAAGGCGACGCGGGCAGGGCCTTTGCGCACCATGGTTCGACCCTGCTCACCATGACACCCGGCGCGCTTAATAATTGGCTACTTTACCTCAAGCACCGTAAGCCCACTATTATCCTTTCCATAAATTTTAGCGATTGCTTTTACAACTGCTCCCTTTTTAGCGATAAATGGTTTGGTGTATTCATGAGCTACAGTAAATGATGGTGTCGAATCATCAGTACTATAATAGATCTTAGCACCGGGCGTCGGACTAATTAATGTTACTTGCTGGTTTTTCAAATGGATGTCTGGTCGTTTAACAATATCAACATATTGAGCAGTCCTTGCATCGTGGATCACCCCTTTCCAATTCATACCAAATCCAAAATCGTAAGAATGGTGATCAGCATCGGTATAAGGGATCATATCATGAGGTATATCTTCATCCTGCAACTCCACCGTCTTCATATTGGCCGGCATCTGGAATGGCAATAAACCCGAAGGCTCGTAAGCACCGGTCAAAACGTCCAGTATCGCCTGGTTTTGCACACCAAAATCCCCCACGATAGCATTGGCATCTTTCTCAAACTCGGCTGGGATGGTCGGCTTGGTCATGGTTAGTATTACGATAACCGGTTTGCCATTCATTGCCTTTTTGGTTTCCAATATGGTTTTCAGGTCGTTATAATTTGCGGCTGT
>CAIPDP010000101.1 GCA_903863845.1 uncultured Mucilaginibacter sp.
ATCGACGTTCGCCCGGCTACAACGGAAGAATTAGCACACGGCCATGTTCATGGCCCGGATGGTCACCACCACCATTAAGAAATGCGAAAGGCGAAATACCAATTGCGAAATGTAATAAAATGCGAAAAGCAGAGCGTGAAATGCGAAAGTATCAATTTCAAATTTCACGCTTTGTATTCAAAAGCACGTCACAATCGGCATTCCGCCTTTCAGCTTTAAAACTATTCCGCTTTTCACAATTAAAAACATTTCGCAATTAGCACTCCGCCTTTCGCATTTTTCGGCTCCGCCTTCAAAACCACTTAATAAAAATCAATATTCCCGTCGGCAGTTAACCTGCATTTGATCAAAATACGGCAAATCACAGGCTGGCCATTGATTTTTGCTGGTATGAATTTTTTGTCCTCTTCCGGGAATATTGCGGTTGACAAGGTTATCGTTTGTGCAAATCCCGGACCTGTAATGTTTACCTTATAGTCGGCCAGTCTTCCCAACGGGCTGATCAGTAACTCAAGATTAACTGTATACAGGGATTCGGTACCATAATCCGGTATAAATGGCGCTTTGAAACATGCCAGATAAGGCAGGTATCCATAATACCTTCCACCCGCGCGATAGGGCTTGGTTGTCTTGTCAGAATCCGTCAGCTTTTTGTCGACAAAATACCGCAGGTTAGATCTCCTGTTTTCGAATGCTTCATAAACGATGGTATCATGGTCAAAATCATAAGTTTCCAAAATGGCTCCACGCCCGTTGTAAAATTGCCATTCACCAATTCTTTTGCCATTTTTATAATTTCCGTAGGCAATTAACTGTTTGCGGTTATAGAAAGCCTGATAAACACCATCTTTTATTGTCGGACTATCCGCCCTTACGTGGTATCTTTCAATGACATCGGGAGTTAGCCGATTTTTCTTTTCAGGATTGTCCTGGCAAAAACAATAATTGACACCGAAAAGAATAAAAACCGGAAATAAAATACTTTTAAAAGGCATATCGAATTAGCAATATATGCATATTTACTACAAAATTTGAATGGGGGTTTCAGACCGTTGCTGAAATCCTGACGAATAGTACATAAAATTGATCATTCTTTTTAATGAGTAATCCTTTTGAAACTTTGCAATATAAACCGGTCAGCTTTTCAGCAACGGTTATTACGGAATTGATGATACCCTCGTACTCAAATTTCGGTGGCAAGATACATGGTGGGATCATTCTTTCGCTAATGGATAAAGTTGCATATGTATGCGCCGCTAAACACGCCGGAAATTATTGTGTTACTGCTTCTATAGACGCTGTCGATTTTTTACAACCGGTTGAAGTAGGTTATCTGGTTTCGCTCCTGGCATCGGTAAATTATGTAGGCAAAACCTCGCTCGTAGTAGGTATCAAAGTTGTGTCGGAAAACATCAAGACCAATGAAGTATTTCATACCAATACCAGCTATTTTACGATGGTTGCGAAAGACGAGAACAATCAACCGGTGCAGGTACCAGGATTGATCCTTGAAAGTCGTGAACAGGTAAGGCGCTTCCTGGAAGCCCGCAGCAGAAAAGAACTTAAAAATAATTACAAACGGGAAGCCGATAAGGCTGTGATGCCCGAAGAAGATGAAAGATGGCGCGAAATGCTTAGTGGTGAACGGTGTACAATTGCTAATTAATGTAGTTTTATGCTATTATTGCAGAACATTAACGTGCTATTTCCGTATTAATATCAC
>CAIPDP010000102.1 GCA_903863845.1 uncultured Mucilaginibacter sp.
CCAACAACCTATTATGACGAACTGATCGATCGCGTAGGCCATATAGATGAGGACCTTGCCCCGCTTAAAGAACTCGGCATCCTGGTTGACCGCGACGACCAGGGCTACCTGCTGCAAATATTTACCAAACCGCTGGAAGACAGGCCTACAGTGTTTTTTGAGATCATTCAACGCAAAGGAGCTCTTTCTTTCGGTGCGGGTAATTTCAAAGCTTTATTTGAAGCTATAGAGCGCGAACAGGAACTGAGAGGTAATCTGTAAATTCGAAGGGCGGAATGCCAATTACGAAATTTTGAATTGATATAGCCGGCAAAGTCCGGCTTTTTTTTGTCCAGGCAGCAGCAAGAGCAGCCAAAAAATTTGCAAATAATTAACACCACTTGTTTCGGGAAAAATAAAATATCGACCAATATTGACGAAAAATTAAGCCTTTAAACAGCAAGTTAAAACACTGCTATTGATGGGCAAAATATTTCCCACAGGCACTTTAATTGCAGATTTTGACCAAATGATCAGCTGTAAATACATAACTTGTTTTGCTTTATTTGCGTATAATAACAGATTGTAGGTTAAGTAAATAAGAGTTCTATTTAAAACTGCCGGTTTTTGCAGATTAAATATTGGTCTTTTATTTGTAACTGCTTGTGTCTGTGGAATGTGCATACATCTCCCTATTATTTTATAATACTATTTAAACTATTGATAATCATCGTAAACAAGATTTCTGGTGACAGAAAACAACAATGAGCACTACTGAAGGAGATAAATTTTCTTATGATGGTGATTTTCATATAGCCCATATTATCAATAGCATCAATACGGGTATATGGGAATATAATATCAGCACCAAAGAAGTTAATTGGTCGCCGGGTTTTTATGTCCTTTTGGGCTATACACCGGGCGAGATCCTTCCGTCTTATGAATACTTTTTTGAAAATCTGCTCTATTACGAAGACAAGAATGCGTTTTTAAAATCGATCAACAGGCATTTCCAGGACGCTCCTGAAACGATCAGGATCAGGCTGCTGACCAAGCAAAATGGATTCCGCTGGTTTGAAAGTACAGCCAAGCGTTGGGATGAGGACGGAATACCCAAAATTACCGGATCTATATCCGATATTCATGAACATAAACTGCTTCAGCTTCGGTCGTCTCAAAACGACTTCCTGTTTAAGGAAACCATTAAGATTGCTAAAGTTGGTGGATGGGAGATCGATGTAAAAAGCATGACCTTGACGCTGACGCGGGAAACTTATGATATCTATGAACTGCAGGATAGTGTTAAATTAAGTATCGAAGAAGCCATCAGCTTTTTTGAGCCCGATCACAGGCAGGTTATCGCCCGTGCTATCGATAACGTGATCAAATTTTCCCAACCCTTTGACCTTGAGTTATTGTTCCGCACAGCGCGAAATAACCAGATATGGTTAAGGGCAAAGGGCCTGGCTGTAATCGATGATTTTGGAAGATGCGTGACTGTCCGCAGCATTTTTCAGAATATCGATTACATCAAAAAGAAGGAAATTGAGGTACAGGATGCGGTTAACCTGCTTAGTGATCAGAATAAACGCCTTCAGAATTTCGCTTATATCGTTTCGCACAACCTGCGCTCACATACCGGCAACCTGCAGTTTATGGTCAACCTGTTCGACGAGACCGACACGGAGGATGATCGTAAAGAAATATTTTCTCATATCAAGTCGATCAGCAGCAGCCTGAATACAACCATAGAGCACCTGAGTGAGATCGTTAAGATACAAGCCGAAATTGGCAAAGAACGCAAAATGCTGAATTTTGAAGGCACTCTGAAAACAATCCTGTCAGCATTGCAGAATAATATTAAAACTTCCGGGGCTAAAATTGAATACGATTTCAGCGAATGTGCCGAAGTTTTATATATCCCGGCTTACCTGGAAAGTATTTTCCAGAATATGATCACCAATTCTATCAAATATCGCTCGCCCGATCGTAAACCGGTGATCAAGGTGCGGTCGGCTAAGATCAGGCATCATATCTATTTGTATTTTGAAGATAACGGAATGGGCATCGACCTGAATAAATACGGCGATTCGATATTTGGCATGTACAAAACGTTCCACCAAAACCCGGATGCCAAAGGTATCGGACTGTTTATGACCCGTAATCAGATCGAAGCTTTAGGCGGCAGTATCGATGTTAGCAGTGAGGTTAATGTGGGTACCAGGTTTACTGTTAAATTGGTTTGAGAGGTCAAATGGCAACAGGTATCTGATATCAGTGAATAGTTTTTCACCCCCCTATTGACTAATACCGAATACCTGTTAACAGATACCTAAAACAGCCACCTACCCCCCCACATAACTCTCCAGTATCTTAAAGCCGTTGATAGTTATCAGGTCGGCTCGATTGGCATCTGCGGGTAAAAGAATACATTCGCCCGCTTTGACTGTATATTGCTTGCCATGACACTCAACAACATAACTACCCTCAACGCATACATGAATCACAAATGAATCCAGGTCGGTATAATCCCTTGACGTACTGGTTGTGAAATCTAAAATATTGGTCGTAAAATAAGGGCATTTAACCAATTCAACCGGCTCATTTTTTATTTCCTGATATTTTGTTTTATAATCGTCGTAGAAGTTATAGTCGATTGCAGCCAGGGCTTCCTGGGTGTGTAGCTCACGCTTATTACCTTTATCATCAACCCGGTCAAAATCATAGATACGATAAGTAATGTCCGAGGTTTGTTGAATCTCTGCGATCAGCAGACCTTTGCCTATGGTATGAACACGTCCGGCAGGCAAAAAGAATACGTCGCCTGCTTTAACATCCTCACGGTTCAGGATATCTGTAAGATGGCTACTAGCCAGTTTGTCTACATAAATTGCTTCACTAACCTCACTATTGAACCCCGAGATCAGCGTCGAACCCGGGTCGGCCTCGATCACATACCACATTTCAGTTTTTCCAAAAGAGTTATGTCTTGCCTTAGCAAGTTCATCATCAGGGTGTACCTGTATCGAAAGGTCATCGTTAGCATCGATAAATTTTACCAGCAAGGGAAAGGTATTTCCAAAATGCTCGTAAACTTTCTTTCCAACCAATTGGGCCTGGTACTTTTCCAATAATGCCGCCAACGATTCACCCGCCAACGGCCCATCTGCAACCACT
Organism: uncultured Mucilaginibacter sp.; assembly: GCA_903863845.1. Taxonomy (GTDB): domain Bacteria; phylum Bacteroidota; class Bacteroidia; order Sphingobacteriales; family Sphingobacteriaceae; genus Mucilaginibacter. The sequence continues at coordinate 3,157 of CAIPDP010000102.1, forward strand.
GAAACATCAGATTTAACCCCAGAAATTTCCCAGGTTTCACCGCAATTGGGCAGGCTCCCAAAATCTTTATTTAAATAGGTTCTGATTTTTTGGCCGCCCCATATCTTGTCTTTATATATGGTTTTGAATTTTAAGGGGTAAAGTGCTGACATATATGTTTGGTTTTGGTACTAAGATAAACCTTATAAAATTAATATGGTTTGCTTACAAATTCGCAATAAAAATGCCCGTACAGTTTCCTGCACAGGCATTGAATTATTTATCAGGTTTTATTTACCCAGTTTCTTTTTCAAATTTTCATCGATCGCTTCCAAAAATTCTTCGGTGTACAGGTAATCTGCACCATGTTCAACCTTAGGTTTAATAGTAATGGCCAAATCTTTGGTCATCTTACCGCTTTCAACTGTTTCTATACAAACCTGCTCTAAAGTCTTGCAGAAATCAATCAATTCCTGGTTATTATCCAGCAATCCACGGAACTCCAAACCTCTTGTCCAGGCAAATATAGATGCTATCGGGTTGGTTGATGTTGGTTTACCAGCCTGGTGATCGCGGTAGTGACGAGTTACAGTACCGTGTGCAGCTTCAGCTTCCATGGTTTTACCATCCGGCGTAACCAAAGTTGAAGTCATCAATCCAAGCGAACCGAAACCTTGCGCAACAGTATCTGATTGTACGTCGCCATCATAGTTTTTACATGCCCAAACAAAATTGCCATGCCATTTTAATGCAGAAGCAACCATATCATCAATTAAGCGGTGCTCATAGGTGAGTTGATTTGCATCAAATTCGCTCTTGAATTCGGTTTCAAATATCTCCTGGAAAATATCCTTAAACCTGCCATCGTAACGTTTCAGGATGGTATTTTTTGTTGACAGATAGAGTGGCCATTTTTTTAATAAAGCCTGGTTAAAGCAGGCGCGGGCAAAACCACGGATCGATTCATCAGTGTTGTACATCGCTAATGCAACGCCATCGCTTTTAAAATTAAATACTTCGTATGACTGTACTTCGCCGCCATCTTCAGGTGTAAAGGTTATAGTAAGTTTACCTTTTCCCTTGGTCAAAAAGTCGGTTGCACGGTATTGGTCGCCGAAAGCATGACGACCGATACAAATCGGCGCAGTCCAGTTCGGAACCAGGCGCGGCACGTTCGACATTACGATAGGCTCACGGAAAACGGTACCATCAAGTATGTTACGGATAGTGCCGTTTGGCGACTTCCACATTTGTTTCAGGTTAAATTCCTTTACGCGTGCTTCGTCAGGTGTAATAGTAGCACATTTGATACCAACACCGTATTGTTTAATGGCATTAGCCGCATCGATCGTAACCTGGTCGTCCGTTTCATCGCGGTATTCGATTCCCAGGTCATAGTATTTGATATCCAGGTCGAGGTAAGGAAATATCAGTTTATCTTTAATGAACTTCCAGATAATGCGGGTCATTTCATCCCCGTCAAGTTCTACCACGGGATTTGCAACTTTTATTTTTGACATAACAGGTATTTGATTTTTATCGTAAAAGGGCTCAAATATAAAAAATTGCGTCAAGCTAAAGCATAAAAACAGACGTTCATTTTGCAAAAAACAATAAATAATATGTGCGCTTTTGTATTGATATATTGAAGAATGAACTTATTTTTATAGAATTGACGTATAAAGACTTTTTACGACCGGGCTTTAACGGCTCCCGAACTCCGACTATGACAAAACGAACAATACGAATAGCGTTTTTTACTTTACTGGCTTCTTTCTCTGCTTTGGTATCAAAAGCGCAAATCGGATACGATTACTCGCAATATGATATTGGTGCTTCTCTTGGCTTCAATTCTTTTTATGGAGATACACAAACCCCTGTCAGCACGAAAGCGGTTAATTTGAGTTTCGTATATAACCAAACAGCCTTTGTTAATTACATCTTTGATTTCCAGGTCGGCAAGCTTGCAGGTGGAAATGCTAACCAGGACTTCCTGGGAAGGCAATTTACAGCTGATTACACTTACTATGCCTTACGTTTACAATTACAGGCTGGCGAGCTTATCGATTACTCCAGAAGCCAGGTATTAAATGCGGCTAAGAATTTCTATGTGGGTGGGGGCATCGGTATGATTTACAGCAATCTAACCAGCATAAACCGCTATTCCACTCAGCTTGCAGGGTATTATACCCCCGGTTTAAATAGCGCAAGCGAGCTGTTTTTTCCTGCCCGAATTGGTTATGAATTTAAAATATTCAACAGCAATCAACGTCCGGATGTAAAGATAGATATTGGATATCAATACAATTTTGTTTTTGGAGATCAGTTGGATGGCTTTAAAGCAGGATCACATGGTGATGCTTATGCTCAATTTACTGTGGGTGTTAAATTCTCCGTGGGCGGTGTAACTTCCTACGGCAAGAAGATCGGTTACTAAAATCGCACCATAAGGAGTTTTCGATCTGTTATTGATGAATAATTACTTGCAATATCAATTGCAGCAATCCTATATTTACTTTTCTATAACTATTCATCTATCATGAAATTAAAATTCATATCACTACTTGCGCTGTGTTTTGCTGTAATTTCGGTTTATGCGCAATCGTCTGGCTCATCTGCCCAACCAAAGAATACGCAAAAAATAGCACCCGGGCGTATCATCCATACCGATACGGCAGTTGTAACGCATCATACGGTTACTATTAAAGGTCAACCGATAGCCTATACAGCAACAGCAGGTTTAATGCCGGTTTGGGACGAAGAAGGCCGCCCGACCGCAGGTGTTTTTTATACCTATTACGAACGCGATAATATTGCCGACAGATCAAACCGCCCGTTGGTTATCTCTTTTAATGGTGGTCCGGGAACGCCTTCGGTTTGGATGGAACTGGGTTATACCGGCCCACGAATGCTTAACGCTGACGATGAAGGATATCCGGTACAACCTTTTGGTTTTAAGGAAAATCAAAATTCAATCCTTGATGTTGCTGATATAGTTTATGTAGACCCAGTTAATACCGGCTATTCAAGACCTGTATCTCCGGATATCCCAAAATCGAATTTTTTTGGTGTCAACGAAGACATCAAGTACCTGGCCGAGTGGATCAACACTTTTGTATCCCGCCAGGGTCGCTGGGCCTCGCCTAAATTCCTGATCGGTGAAAGCTATGGTACAACACGGGTATCGGGTTTGGCACTTGAATTACAAGATGCGCAATGGATGTATTTGAATGGCGTTATATTGGTTTCGCCAACTGGTCTCGGTATTGAACGCGAGGGACCTGTAGGTGAGGCTTTAAGTCTTCCTTATTTTGCGGCAACAGCCTGGTATCACAAAAAATTACCAGCCGATCTGCAGCAAAAAGATCTGACAGCCGTACTGCCCGAAGTAGAAGATTTTACCATCAACCAATTGATCCCTGCTCTAACCAAAGCAGGATCACTAAACGAAGAACAAAAACGGGCAATTGCCGACAAAATAGCGCATTATAGCGGCTTGCCGGCCAAAGTAGTGCTGGACAATAACCTGGTGATCTCGTATAATCTTTTCTGGAAAGAATTGTTGCGCGACCAGGGTTTTACCGTTGGCCGCCTGGATTCACGGTACAGGGGTATCGACCGCCAGACTGCAGGCGATGGTCCGGATTATAATGCCGAGTTGACTGCCTGGCTTCAGGAATTTACCCCAGCCATCAATATTTACCTGCGCAGCGATCTGAATTACAAAACCGATCTCAAATACAATATGTTCGGAAATGTTTGGCCATGGGATGACAAGAATGACCATACCGGCGAAAACCTGCGCCAGGCCATCGCTCAAAATCCTAATTTACACCTGCTGGTACAGTCGGGTTATTTTGATGGGGCCTGTGATTATTTTAACGCCAAATACAACCTTTGGCAACTGGACCCAAGCGGTCGCCTAAAGGACCGCGTCAATTGGGAGGGTTATAAAAGCGGGCATATGCTTTACCTACGCAAGGAAGATCTGGCTGTAGCAGCAGAGAATCTGCGGAAGTTTATTTTAGGATCGATCCCTAAAGCAGGGCAGCCGGCTAAATATTGATCAATGTCATATTTAAATTGATAAAGGTCACTCCTGAATAAAAACTATAGCAGTAAATTAGTGTTCTGATTAGAGAAAACCATTTGTCATGAGCACCAAAAAACCAAATCCTGAATTCGACAATGATAATGACGACCGGGATGCCTATCTGAAAAAAAGTTTGGGTGAAGAAACTGTTGCCGAAAACCTGACTTTCAATAAGGAGGAAGATAGTTTTGAATTTGATATCGCCAGCGATGACCCCGATTATGTGCATCCCGATCCCTACAATTCGGCGGTAAAGAATGGTGGCGATATGGATTCAAGCTATGATGAGGCGAACCCTTATGCAGTGGACGAATACATTCCGAATGAATCCTTGGAAACTGATGTTGAAAGTCTGGCCATGCATATCGATAAAGGCAATATTGTGCATCTCGACCCGGTTGATGAGATCATTTCAAGAACCCCTGAGGATAGCCGGCCCGACCTCGATGAGGAAGGTTACCCCTTAAATGACAGGCCGAAAAAACTCCATTGATCCTGTAAGTTTTGAATATTAATTATTAAAACTTCGTTCAATGTTCATGATAAATGCGCTTAAAACGACTTAAAATGTTTGTTTGTGAGTCAAAAACGCATAAAATCGGCCTGCAGATGAACGGTTATTTTGTTCGCCTGGCTTTATAATTAGCTAATATTTAGGAAGACTACGGATTTTTTGACCGGGAATACGCACGCCGAGTAACTCGTCTGCCGCCGCGTCAAGCATCCTGCTTGACGCAATAAAACGTATAAGCGTCCAGCTTAAAATCTTCAACGCCCTGCATGTTCATCAGCGGGACGCTGAAAATGTTTAGGATTCAAGCGGCACGCTTGAATCGGCGTTTTTTAGAAAACATATATAATCTGCCGGGCAAGCATGCAAGGGAAAGCGCTTAAGGTTTCTCCTCACCCCCGTCAGAACAACCACCCGCCGGCTCGTCGAAATGACATTGGTTTTTATTCGCCTCCACCGCAGCGTCAAGCGTCCCGCTTGACGCAACAAAAAGTATAAGCGTCCCGCTTAAACTTGGGCAGTCCTCGCAAGGACATGATTTTATTTTAACGCTGGTACCGGCCGCTACCTAATAATCCACATCCAAATTGAACCGCTTGCGCAATTCTGCCAATTGCGGGTTTTTGCTGGCCATGTGCTGGTATTTTTCTGAAGTGGTATAGGGCCGTTTGGCTGCTTTAACCTCGTCGACACGGGTTTGGACCTCGATATCGTAATTCTTCAGGTTTTGGCGCAGGAAGTTGAGGATGTGATGTTTATCGTCGCGGAACAATGTTTCCTGCGATTTGTTGCCCACGATCACTTCAAACCGGTAACGCTCCAGCATCACCGGCGCGTTTGAGGTAAAAATGGTGAACAGGCCCATGTTTTTACCTTCAGATTTGATCTTTGCGGCATAGTCGCTCCATTGTTTCAGGAAATCGTCCATCGTAAAATCCTCCTTTTCCTCGCCTTTAAGATAGGGGTCTTCTTCTTCAACAACCGCAGCTGCTGCTGTGAGGTCTTTTAATGATGGTATTTTAACGGATGTTGACGAAGTTCCGGCATTCGGAATAAAAACTTTGGGTTTTTCCGCAGGTGTAACAGGTGGCAGCGCTTCTGCGTTAGCAACAGCCTCAGTTTTCGGTTCAACTTTAGCGTATTGAACGGGTTGTTCGGTCAATACAGGGAAAGCTGGTTCAGCTCCCGGTTCTTGTTTTATTGCTGAGGTATCAGGTTTTTTTTTTAATTCCCCGCCTGGAGATGAAGTTTCTGCTTGTGCCGCATGAGCCCTGAATGCCGAGGGGAGATGGCACATTTTCAGCAGTGCCAGCTCGACCTGCAGACGCTGATTTTTACTCAATTTATAACTCAACTCGCATTGGTTAGCCAAATTGAGGGCCGAAAGCAGGAAGGACACCGATGAAGCCTGCGATTGCTGCAGGTATTTGGCTTTTATCCCTTCACTCACCTCAAGTAATTTAAGGGTTGCTACGTCCTTGCTCACCAGTAAATTGCGGAAATGTTCTGAAAGTCCCGAGATAAAATGCGAGCCGTCAAAACCTTTCGACAATATCTCGTCAAATAACAATAAGGTCCCCGCTGTGTCTTCCTTCAACAAACTATCGATGATTGAGAAATAATAATCGTAATCGAGAATATTCAGGTTATCGATCACATTGCGATAAGTGACCTTACTATCCGAAAAGCTAACGATCTGGTCGAACATAGAAAGCGCATCGCGCAAACCTCCATCGGCCTTTTGCGCAATGATATGCAGGGCATCCGGCTCAAAGCTGATCCCTTCTATTTGCGCAATGCCTGCCAGGTGTGCAGCCATATCTTCAACCCGTATACGGTTAAAATCGAAGATCTGGCAACGGGAAAGGATGGTAGGTAATATCTTATGCTTTTCGGTGGTCGCTAAAATAAATATCGCATAGTGCGGCGGCTCCTCCAGCGTTTTCAGGAAAGCATTGAAAGCTGCCTGCGACAGCATATGAACTTCGTCGATGATATAGATCTTGTATTTTCCGGCCTGGGGCGGAATGCGTACCTGCTCGATCAAACTGCGGATATCATCAACAGAATTGTTAGAGGCAGCATCCAGTTCGTGTATATTAAATGAACTACCGTTCTGGAACGAAACGCAGGAATAACAAACTCCGCAGGCTTCGCCATTAGGTTGCAGGTTTTCGCAATTGATGGTTTTAGCCAGGATACGGGCACAGGTAGTTTTACCTACGCCACGCGGGCCGCAGAACAAAAACGCCTGGGCCAGCTGGTTATTTCGAATAGCGTTTTTTAACGTATTGGTGATATGCTGCTGACCTACAACGGTTTCGAAAGTTGCCGGGCGGTATTTACGAGCCGAAACAATGAAATTATCCACTCCGGCTAAAGTAGCCAAAATATGGCTGATGTAAAAACAAGTAGGGTAAGAATGTTAGTAATTTTAAACGACTGGCTATTCGTCCTCGTCATCATCTTCTTCAGGCAGATGATCATCATCATCCGGATCGGGAACATTAAACTCCTCTTCTTCCACCTGGATCTGGTTCAGGTCATCAAGGTCCTCTATCCTGTCATCAAAATCCTCATCTTCTTCATCGTCCCAATTATCATCTTCCGGTCCCCATGAGTTGACGGATAAAAGGATGCTGTCGTTTAGAATTTCAGTGTCGAGGTCGGTAGTAAACATGATCAATTGGATTTTAATGCTAGTACGTGTTGGTTAGTCTGTTTGTTTAAAGATACCAAAAATTAGATTTCAAAAAAAGGCAAAATAAAAAACAAATTTTACCTTATCATACTGTTTATCCGAAAGGCAAGTTCAACAAGTTAAAAACAAATTGCAAACCTCAATCGCCCAGCACCTTGCGCCACCTGTCCGGCCCACAAAAAACTTTGTAAAAAAGAAAATTATTTCTACATTTGCATCCCCTAATCCTGATAGCATACGGGATAGGTAAAACATAAAAACAAAGCAAGATAATGCAACAGTACGAAACCGTAGTAATTCTTACCCCGTTGTTATCTGAAGAGACTGCTAAAGAGGCTATCGCCAAATACAGCAAGCTTTTAAAAGATAACGGAGCCGAAATTGTCCAGGAGGATAATTGGGGTTTGAAAAAATTAGCGTATCCTATCCAAAAAAAGACGACAGGGTACTATCACTTAACTGAATTCAGGGCTCCGGGTGATTTAATTAATAAAATGGAGATCGAATTCCGTCGTGATGAGCGCGTTTTGCGTTTCCTTACCATTGCATTGGACAAACATGCCATTGCATACAACGAGAAAAAACGCAGCGGTGCATTCAATCAGAAAAAAACCGTTAAAGCAGAGGAGGCAGCAAAATAATGGCAAACGATCAGATCCAATACGTTACCGCTCCTAAAGTGGAGGATAACCGCAAAAAATACTGCCGCTTCAAAAAGAACGGTATCAAGTACATCGATTACAAAGACGAGAAGTTTTTGTTGAAGTTCATCAACGACCAGGGTAAAGTATTACCACGCCGTTTAACCGGTACTTCACTTAAATTTCAGCGTAAGGTAGCTCAGGCTGTTAAACGTGCACGTCACATCGGTTTACTACCTTATGTAACAGATTCTTTAAAATAATCAGGAGGTTTAAACAATGGAAGTTATTTTAAAACAAGACGTTAAGAACCTCGGTGAGAAAGACGATATCGTAAATGTAAAACCAGGTTATGGCCGTAATTTTCTGATCCCTAAGGGATTTGCAACATTGGCTACTGTATCTGCCCGTAAAGTTTTAGCTGAAAACCTGAAACAAGCGCAGTTCAAACAAGAAAAGATCCGTAAAGATGCTGATGCTATCGCTGCTAAACTGGAAGGTGTAAAACTGACCATCGGCGCAAAAGCTGGCGAAACCGGAAAAATATTCGGTGCGATCAATACCATTCAAATTGCTGACGCTTTGAAAAAAGAAGGCTTTGAAGTTGATCGTCGTCGCATCACTTTCGATTCAGAACCAAAATTCGTTGGTGAGTACACTGCTAACCTGAACCTGCACAAAGAAGTGAAGGTAAAGGTTCCTTTCGAGGTTGTAGCAGAGTAAGGTTTCCCGATAGCTATCGGGATCGGAAGTCGGAATGCCGATTTCGGAATGAGATTAATAGTATTTAAAGGTGTTTAGTTTTACTAGACACCTTTTTTTATTGGCGAGAGTGTCAAAAACTATTTCATTGCGAGAAATGAAAAGACAAAAAATTGTCCTTGCGAGGAATAAAACGACAAAAAAATTTGTCTTTGCGAG
>CAIPDP010000103.1 GCA_903863845.1 uncultured Mucilaginibacter sp.
ATCAACCGGCATCATGTATAAATAGGCTTCGGTGGTCAAAATGTATAATAGCATGCAGGTGAGCAAACCGATGATGAGGCCGCGTGGGATGTTTTTCTGGGGGTGTTTGATCTCGCCTCCAATAAATCCTAAATTATTCCAGCCATCATAAGCAGCCAGTGCACCGGTGGTAGCAGCTATAAATGCTGTAAACTGATGCCAGAACGAATGATCGAAAGTAGGAGAGGTCTTGCTCAGGTTGATGACGTGGCCCTTGCCCGAAAAGAAGATAGCAAATACCAGGAATAGCAATGCTACAACTTTGAGTATCGAGAAAAATACCTGTACGGCGCCACCTGCTTTAACGCTGCGTACGTTTACCCACGAAAAAATAAGGATGAGAAAAACTGCGATCGTTTTAACGCCTATGTTCTCGAGCAGGTAAAAGCGGCCTATAAATGGGATAACGAAAGGTACCGAATGTTCAATTGATGCCGAAAAATGGGGCAGGTCAATAAAGTAGCCCAAATATTGCGCAAATACGAAAGCGATAGCCGAGATACTGGCAGTATCGATCACCACAAAGGATGACCATCCAAACAGGTAGGCAAAAAAATTACCATACATGTACCTGAAGTAGACGTATTGTCCCCCGGTTTCCGGTATGGCCGTACCGACTTCGGCATTGATCATACTACCAAAGAGTGATACTACACCAGCTACTACCCAAACTGCCAGTAATAACAATGGCGAACTCAACTGGGCAGCCATAGTTGCGGGCTTCATGAAAATACTACTGCCAATAACAGAGCCGATGACGATGGATACGGCGGCCCAAAGACCCAGTTTGCGTTCGAGGTGGGCCATTTATTGATTGATGAATTCGGCTAAAATACGATGGAAATGGTGGGTGCCTTGCTCTCTGTTTACCGAATAGCGCCCGTGTTGATAAAATCGTGAGCGGATACCACGCTGTACGTTCTCAACGATCTCTTCATCTTCGGCTTCCACTTTATCCAGTCCTGAGCCTGCACCTTTTTCTAATTTGCTTTCGTCCAAAACATAAGTAATAAACCGTACTGTACATTTATCCACAGAAACCGGTTCGACCACGTTGACCGACAAGCCCCAGGGATAAAAGTTGAACATCATGTTAGGGAACACCCAGAAATAATAGGCTGCTACCTGCTTACCATGATCGGGCGATGTTTCGGGCAGATCAAAGCAGTTTTCGTTACTTCTGGCCAAACCCAATTGCAGGTTTGAATAGGGGAAGAAAAGTTCGGTAGCATATTCACCAAAATCTATTACGGCGTTCAGCCCCGCATGTACAAACGGAATATGGAAGCCTTCAAGGTAATTTTCGCAATAAAGTGCCCAATTTGCTTTCACATGAAAGGTCCGCGAAAGCTCCGGGTAGTGCTTATAATGATCGAGCGGCAGCCAGCTTACCCTATCGATCATATCCTTAAAAAATAATTCTGGCTTAAAGATAGGGTTAACTGAAGTGAACAGCCAGTTACTCCATTTAAATAAGGGCAGCGCAGGCAGGTCGTCTTCTTTCGAAGGGAAATTTTCCACTTCCCTGAATTCAGGCATAGAAGTGAATTTTCCATCAAGCCCAAATAGGCGGCCATGGTAACGGCAACGCAGATTATTGGTTTTGCAGGCAGTTTCGGCCACTATATTTCCGCGATGCGTGCAAACATTGGATAAAAGATTCAGCTTGCCGGCCTTGTCCTGTGTCAGTAACAAAGGTTCGTCCAAATAGCCAGGTAGTAATGTAAAAGGATAAACATCGCAGATTTCTTTAACCAATTCGGTATTCCCGATAAACTGCCAGGATGATGCAAATATCTTCTCGCGACTAATTTCAAAAACCTCTTTACTGGTATAAAAATCAGCATGCAGGGTTTTTGCTGTCGCGATATTGGGATCTATGGTGAATTTGGTCATTTTTTGTTTTGGTTGGAACGTTGGAACGTTGGAATGTTGGAAAGTTGTCCAGATAGCTATCGGGATGTTAAAATTATACGCTTTTTGTCTTTCGTCTTTTGTCTTTCATCTTTTGTCATTTGCTTTCGCCTCCCGATAGCTGTCGGAACACCTCGCCCCTGCCGATAGCTATCGGGACGCCTTGCGCCAATCCCAAAAAGGTCGTAATTTAGAGCTTATGGAAGACATTAGCAAGAAATACGATAACGGAGAAATAACAGTGCTTTGGCAACCCCATTTATGTATACATTCCGCCAAATGTGCAAGGGGCTTACCAGGGGTATTTAACCCAAGGGTCAAGCCATGGGTCAATATACATGCCGCAGAAACAGAGCGAATTGTTAAACAGGTTGCAAATTGCCCATCAGGGGCTTTGTCAATATTGAAAAAGGAAGAACAATAGCTTATTCACTGTTAGAACTGTTTTTGTCCATCGCTACAGCAACCAGCAATGAAATTACCAAAATAAGGCCGGTTATCTTTCCAAGGTTTTTGCCAAAGCTATCTTTTTCTTTATAGGTCAGATCTACTCCCTCGGCTTTATATCCTAAAATTTTACCATCCTTGCCAATCATAAATTTGACAAATTTTTCATATTTCACCGGGTCAGCCTTTTGAATAGAATCTTTAACCAGCGTATCACTTAAAGTTGAAGTTGGATCCTGTTTTTTGGGGTTTTTCCAGTCGGTCCTGTTTAACATATTATAGGTCCACTGGTCAAATCCTGGTCCGGGATTTATCTCATCAGGCTGGCCAAAACGCTGTAATACATCCGTTTTAGTTTGGCATTGTTGCAATACTTGTTGGTGCGTATACAATGTTTGCGTGCAACCGTATAATGAAAACAGGGCCGGTAACAGCATTAAAAAAAACCTGCACTGCTTCATTGCAAAAAGGGTTGAATTACTTGATAACGCTTCGAACGAAAAATCAATGTAAATGCCGGCCTATTTAGTCTTAAATTTATAGATCGAAGTTGTTTTATAAGTTTCGCCCGGTTTTAAAACTGTCGATGGAAATTGCGGTTGGTTAGGTGAATCCGGAAAATGTTGTGTTTCCATTGCGAATGCATTTCGGTAAACATCAAATTCGCTGTATTTCATCACGTTACGGCTCTGCATAAAATTGCCGCTGTAGAATTGCAAGCCCGGCTCATCGGTATAGATCTCCATCACGATACCCGTTTTATCGCCTTTAACAATGGCTATCGGTGTATCAAGGTCGTGCTTGTCAAGTACAAAATTATGGTCGTATCCCTTGCCATTTTTTAATTGTTCATTTTGCTCATTGATGCGGGCACCTATGGTAGTTGGTGTTGTGAAATCAAATGGCGTACCTTTTACCGGCTCTATTTTGCCGGTAGGAATCAGGGTTGAATCAACCGGGGTATAATTAGAGGCATTTAATTGAACCAGGTGGTCGAGGATAGAACCGCTTCCTTCACCATTCAGGTTAAAATAGGCGTGATTAGTTAAATTTACAACGGTTGTTTTGTCGGTGGTTGCTTCGTAATCCACCTTCATGGCATTATCGTCGGTTAGGGTATAGATGACTTTGATATGCAGGTTACCCGGAAAACCCTCTTCCATATCTTTTGACAAGTAAGTAAGTTCGATCGATTGATCATTCAATTTTTTGGCATCCCAAACCACATCCTGGTAGCCTATTTTACCACCATGTAGCGTATTGGGCCCGTTATTGGTTGCCAGTGTATATTCTTTGCCCTCTAATGTAAAATGCCCTTTGGCAATACGGTTGCCATATCTGCCAATGGTAGCGCCATAGTAACGTTCGGTCGACTTGATATAATCATTCAGGCTACCCAAACCAACCGACACATCGATCATTTTACCGCTGCTTTCTGGTACCAGCAGGTTTACAACGCGACCACCAAAATTGGTGATGGTAAGGATAGCGCCGTTTTTATTTTTTAAGGTAAAAAGGTGAACCTGTTTGCCGTTGATCGTTTTTTCAAAAGCTGAATCGGGTGGGAGTTTACCGTAAATTATACTCTCTTTCATTGTGGTGTTTGCAGTTGTTTGGTTGGTTAAATGTTTGCAGGTATTAAACAAAGCTATACTGGCAAACAAAAGTAAAGCGCTCAAAGATAAAATCTTGCTTTTCATATCAGGTTCTAATTATTCCTTATTGTTTAATTTTTTGATCAGGCTTACTTCCTCAGTTTTATATACCGTACCGTCTTTTCTAAAAACATCATGGAACCATAGCTTCGGTTCCTCACCCCCCGGCATTGGCTGATCCCAGGCGTAAATGGTATTTGTTTTGCCCGATACCAAACCCCAGTTGATTGCAGCAACATGCTCTCTTTTCAGCATAGGCATGGTGTTTTCAAAGGTGCTGTTACGTAATCGTGCCATATATTCGGTGCAAATTATGGGCCTGCCAAAAGCTTTTAAGATTTGAACTACGCGTTCATGTTTGTCGGGGTCCTCGTAATCGTGGTAGGTTACCACATCCGAATGCTTAATTTGGAAAGCGTTCAGCTTTTCAAGCCCCCAATCCCATAAACCGGCGCTTAATGGCTGGTCGGGGTTAACGGCACGGCCCCAGGTAAATATTTTTGAAAGAAGATCTAGTGATTTATTGCCTTTGCCACTATTGCCGGGTTCGTTATAGAGGTCCCACAATAAGATACGTTTATCGTGTTTAAAGGTAGTCAATATATCAGTAACGTATTTTTGAAGCAATGGTATTTCACCGGCATTGTTCAACCGGTTACCCGGATCCTGTAACCAGCCTGAATTATGTATCCCTGTTTTAGGTTCGGGCTGTTTACCGTTTTTTGCTGTGGGGTTCCAGCAATCGTCAAAAAATACAAACAGGGTTTTTATGTGGTGTTTATCGGCAATTGCCAGGTATTGGGACACTCTTTGTTTAAAACCTTTAGGGTCTTGTTGCCAGGCCATGCTGTGTAAGAAAACACGCATGGCATTAAAACCTATTCCTTCGGCATAACCCAATTCCCGATCGATCGTTTTTGGGTCGAAGGTATCCGCCTGCCACATTTCTAACTGATTGATGGCGGTACTCGGGATAAAATCGGAGCCATTGAGCCAGGGGTATTTGGCGTAACAGGCATTAGCCTTGGCGGCGGACCACTGGCCGGTACTTTTTGAGTTTTGTGCATCGGAAATAAAAGGCAACAAAAAGATAAGCCCGACTATAGGTAACCAGAGTTTTATTTTCATTATGCAGGTTTACAGGCGAATTGGATCGCGACCGCTAATTTGGTGAAAAATGTATTAAATACTATAAAAAACTGTTTTTCAATCAAAGTTCGAGCTCATCCAAATCGACCACCGCCGAATCGCAGATATAGGTTGGTACGATACCGGCAGATATGATACGTGTTTCATAGTCTTTAGCCTGGGTATTGCCGGTAAGCACCAGCACTGTATCCAGGCCAAATTTATTGCCGCCTAAAATATCGGTATTCAGGGTATCGCCAACCATAACGATCTGGTTTTTGCTGATGGGCCGGTATTCACGTACAAGGTCGTAGGCGTACATAAACATTTGCGAATCGGGCTTGCCGAAACGAATGAATTGTTTACCTACAACACTCTCAATCATTGCTGCTATGCCCCCAATAGCGACGGAAACATCGTTAGCGTTAACCGGGTAAGCCCGGTCGGTATTTGCTACAATAACCGGTATAGGCTTTTTGCGCAATAAATTGACTGTTTTATTTAAGTCGTTACACCAGTCAAAGCCTTCATCATCCAAAAAGATCACCACACTCACTTTATCGATATTGCTTTCATTCACCTGGCTCATGGGCAATACCTCCAGCCCCGATCTTTCAATATAATGGGCCGAATCCGGCGTACCCAGGTAGGCTACAATGCCATCGGGTACTTTCAGGTCCAGAAAATCTTTAGACAGCATACCCGAGGAAACGATCCGTTCAGGCGTAATGCTATGCAAACCAACACGATGGTAAGATGCAGCCAGTTGTTCAGGGCTGCGCGAGGCATCATTGGTGACGATATAGTATTCTTTTTTCTCCTTTTCGAGGTATTCAAAGGTTTTTTCGATACCGGGTACCAGGCCCGAAAAATTCTTGATCACCCCATAAGCATCGAAGAAAACAACCTGGTATTTATCGATGATGGATTTGAAATTGTCTATTTTTTTCATTTATAGCGTAATAGCGGCCGGGGTTTTAGTTTCCAGTTTAAGGGCATCAATTATCTTTTCCGCATCAAAATCACGGTCGACCGATGGCAGGTAAATATCAAAAGCTTCAGCTTGTAGTTTTTTCGCGTATTGTTCGCTGAAAAAATGCTTCCCATCCTTGATCACGTAATTCAGGATAAAAAAACGGTAGGCTTCTTTTAGGAACCGAACTTCGTTAGCAGTCAACGGATTTACTTTATGGTATTCCTGCAGGAAAATAATAAAGCGGTCTTCCATCAGTGTATTGATATAGTAACTGAACACGGTACGGTCGCCGATATCAGATACCACCCGGCTCAGGAAATAAAAGTCGAGCACCCGGTAACTCATTCTGAACCAGTCGTAATCCCAGCGGGAATACAATTCCAGGTTTTTGGTGACCGAGAAATTGCCAATGTTCCAGTCGATAAATACCGGTATGATCTCGAACGATTTCATATCGTATTTCGATCGGTTTTTGAGGAACAGGTCGCAATGGTATTTCAGGAAATCGGCCTGCATGGCGCTGCCAAACTGTTTTTCGTTTTTTTCAAGTTGTTGTTGCAGCGAATAAATGTCGGTCCGCAATGTTTTGGACGATTTCGGCAAAACGTTCTTCACCCGCGAGCATGCTTTATGAAACTTACCGATCTGCCGGCCCAGTTTGCGGATCTCCTGGTCATCAAGGCGCCGCGGTAAGCGCTGATCGATACGGGTTGGGTTATAGAAAACTACCCAGGCATCCAATCGGCCCTGCCGGTGGCGGTAAATGTAAACCCGGTTATTTTTCAGCAGCGATTTAGACAGTACATTCTCGAACGGGTAGAGCAGGTTATTGCTGAGGCTATGTATGATACGATGGTCTTCTTTGAAATACTCATATTTCCCAAAATATGACAGCTTCGCGATAACGATATCCTCATCCTCAAATGTTATTTTGAAAACATGGTTGGTGGATACCATTGCGCTGATATCCTCAATATCGCGGATGGTTTTTGAATCATCATAGCCTTGCCAGGCTTTACGTAAAATCAGGTCGTAGTTCATAGTTTTAACCACAGAGGGCACAAAGATAGGTTACAGAGATTCACAGAGTGCCATTAATAACCCTTTTTATGCCATCTTTTAATTTAATAACATTGAAATTGATCATCAGACCCAACTTATAATTTCCGAGTTTCATATAAGTCAGTGTTTGAGCCAGGTGTACATCATTCAATGCTTCAACACTTTTAATTTCAATTATAATTTTATTTTCAACTAACAGATCAATTCTATAACCGCATTCAAGTTTAACTTCCTCAAATACCAAAGGCATTGCTTTTTCTTTCACAACATTTAAGCCCGACTGGAAAAGCTTATAATACAAACACTCTTTATAAGCACTTTCAAGTAATCCTGACCCAATGCTTTGTGCACTTCAATAGCACAACCAATAATTTTACCTGAAATCTCATTTTAGTTCATGGTTACTTAGTGTTTCTCTGTTATCTCTTTGTGCCCTCTGTGGTTAAATAAAAAGTCAGATAATCTCAAAGTAGCGCTTCAACTCCCAATCCGTTACCGCTTTTGTATATTGTTTCCACTCCCATAAACGTGTTTGGGTAAAGTGTTCGGTAAATTTAGCCCCGAATAGTTCATTAGCAATAGGGGAACTCCGCATGGCCTGGGTAGCCTCATATAAATTAGCCGATAACACACCATGGCGTTTGTCCTGATAGCCATTGCCGCTGGTTGCTTCGATAGTTAAAGGCAATTGATGCTTAATACCATATAGACCCGATGCTAATGCCGCTGCCATTGCCAGGTAGGGGTTGCTGTCGGAACCCGGTATGCGGGTCTCGAGCCGGGTGTATTTTTCTGATGGATGCAAGATCCGGATGGCTGCAGTACGGTTATCCAAACCCCAGGTAACCGTGGTTGGTGCCCATGCGCCCTCAACCAAACGTTTATAGCTATTGATGGTTGGTGCGTACATCGGCAGGATATGTGGTAAACAATGCAGTTGCCCGGCGAGGTAATGTTTGAGCAGATCGCTCATGTTGTTTTCGTCACCGGCGCTGTAAAAAAGGTTTTTTCCATTTTTTTTATCCCATAAACTCTGGTGGATATGCCCGCTGCAGCCTGGCAGGTTTTCGTTCCATTTAGCCATGAAAGAGGCCAGGATACCATGTTTCGCAGCGATCTCTTTAACGGCGTTTTTGAAAAGCACGGCCTTATCGGCGGCACGCAAAACCTCGTCGTGCGAAATTGCTGCCTCGTAAACACCCGGACCAGTTTCGGTATGTAAACCTTCCAGCTGCACATCAAATGCCTTCAGTAAATTGAAGAGGTCGTAATAATAATCGCTGTTTTGTGAGGTACGTAATATCGAATACCCGAACATACCCGGCGTCAGCGTTTGGATGTCAGTAAAGTGCTTGTCCTGCAAGGTTTGCGCTGTTTCCCTAAAATTAAACCACTCAAATTCCTGGGCAAATTCGGTGTGAAAGCCCATTTCCTTACTGATTTTGAAAACCTGCTTCAACAGGCTGCGTGAGCATGCCTCTAAAGGTTCACCATCAGCTTTGCTGAAATCGGACATGAAAAATGGAATATGATCCTGCCATGGAATGGTTCGGAATGTCGACAGATCTACACGTGCCGGGCGATCGGGGTAACCCGTATGCCAGCCGGTCAGTTCGGTATTGTTGTAGCAGGTATCGTTGCTGTCCCAGCCAAAGACCACGTCGCAAAAGCCATAGCCGTCTTGCAAACCTGCCATAAACTTTTCGATGCTGATGATCTTCCCCCTTAAAATACCGTCGATATCTGCAAAGGCGAACTTAATTTTATCAATATTTTTTTCCTTTAAGTAGCCGATGATTTGTTCTTTATTCATAATGAGTTAATACGGTAAATGTCCGGACAAGTTAGTGATATTAGCAATTTATGCTTGATAAATTGCTTTATAATTTGTATTTTGTAAAGTAATAGTTAAAGGTAAATATAAAAAAAGCTTACCTATGATCGATCTGCTATTTGTTTATGGAACCCTGCGCGACGAGAAGAACAATTATGGGGCCTTCCTTCATCAGAATAGTGTCTTATTCGGCACAGCCAAACTAAGAGCGAGTTTATTCGACCTTGGCGATTACCCCGGTGCAGTTATCAATGATGGCGGAACCGATGAAGTTCAGGGAATTCTGGTAAAAATGGATGACCCCGAAAAAGTAATGGGAGTTCTGGATATTTACGAAGGCTTTGGTATCGACCAGCCCCAACCTAACGAATTTGTCAGAATTCTGACCGAAGTTGAAACTGTACAAGGTCATGTATTGTGCTGGGTTTATGTTTATAATCTTTCTGTCGAGCATCTGAGGCCCTTGCTCGTTCAGTAGAATGCAGACTAATTCGTCATTTTTAGTAAAATTAACTTTTTTGCTTCGCTTATATAGGTTAATTTGCATTAACCTAAAAAACATCATTATGCGTAAGTTGCTTATTTTATTTTTGGCATTAATTGCCGGTCAGAGTTTGATGGCTCAGCAGAAGTCGAAAACCGACTATATGAGCATTACTATTTACGAATACCATGGTTTGGAGATCGGACATGTCCACAACATGGTCATCACCCGAACCGATACGGCACAAGAACGAAAAGATATTGATCTGAAGTCACATGGCAAATTGAAAGACTATCTGGCCAATCATGAAGATACGCTGCTATCGGCATTGAAGCCCTATTTTAATGCGGGATGGAAGCTGGTATCTCATTCGGTAGAGGTTTCGGTCTTCCAGGGAAGCACAGATGGTGCAACGTATCGCTATTATTTTACCCGAGAACACTAATTAAAAAAGCCCGGAGGAAATAGATCCACCGGGCCGGTTTTTAATTAATTAGGGAAATCAGGCTCTTATTATAATACCGATTTAACGGTTTTAATGATACGTGCAGCAACTTTGTACGGATCGGCAGCTGAATTCGGACGACGATCTTCCAGGTAGCCTTTCCAGCCTTTTTGTACAGTGTACAATGGGATACGGATTGAAGCACCACGGTCAGATACACCATAGCTGTAATCGTGGATCGAAGCGGTCTCGTGCTTGCCGGTCAAACGCTGATCGTTGTCAGCACCGTAAACAGCAATGTGTTCAGCTACTACAGGGCGGAAAGCTTCAAGGATCTTCTTGTAAACATTTTCGTCACCGGTAGTTCTTAATACCTCGTTAGAGAAGTTGGCGTGCATACCCGAACCGTTCCAGTCAAGGGCACCCAATGGTTTACAATGCCAGTTAATTGCAACTCCGTATTTCTCGCCAATTCTTTCTAATAAGTAACGTGCAACCCAAATTTGGTCACCAGCTTCTTTAGCACCTTTTGAGAAGATCTGGAATTCCCATTGGCCGGCAGCAACTTCTGCGTTGATACCTTCAACGTTCAAACCTGCATCAAGGCAAGCATCCAAATGTTCTTCAACGATATCGCGTCCAAAAGCATTTTTAGCACCAACTGAGCAGTAGTAAGGACCTTGCGGACCAGGGTAACCACCAGCAGGGAAGCCAAGTGGTTTATTGGTTTCAGGATCCCACAGGAAATACTCCTGTTCGAAACCGAACCAGAAATCGTTATCATCATCTTCAATTGTAGCACGACCGTTCGACTCATGTGGTGTACCATCTGCAC
Organism: uncultured Mucilaginibacter sp.; assembly: GCA_903863845.1. Taxonomy (GTDB): domain Bacteria; phylum Bacteroidota; class Bacteroidia; order Sphingobacteriales; family Sphingobacteriaceae; genus Mucilaginibacter. The sequence continues at coordinate 10,820 of CAIPDP010000103.1, forward strand.
TTAATACTTCACACATTACCAGGTAAGCGTCTCTGCGCTGTGGGTCAGGCACTATGAAAACCGGTTTCAATACGCAGTCTGAAGAACCACCCGGTGCTTGTTCGGTTGATGAACCATCAAAGCTCCAGTTTGGGCAATCTTCCAATTTACCGCTGAAGTCACCTTCAATTTTTGTTTTGCTACGGAGGCTTTGGGTAGGTTTATAGCCGTCAAGCCAGATGTACTCTAATTTTGCCATTGTTTAGTTGTTTTTTGGATTTGGATTGTCGATTATTTAGTTTTATAACAAGTAATTCAATTATCAGAGGCGAATGTAAATATTTTTTGCAAATTTCATCACAATTGCAATAAAAAATTAGAATTTTTTTCAATAATGTGGATAATTATTGTCCAAATGAATAAAAAATAGCAAAAAATCACTAATTAGGCTCAATAAGTTGCCGGTAAGAACTAAAAAACCCGGCTTTGCTGTTTTTTTGTAAAAAATCGCGTCCAAAACCTAATATCAGCAGTTGGATTGTTTCAAATTGCAATATTTATAAATACTATCCCGATCGGGCTATTAAAATCATCAAAATGATAATTTAAACCCAATTATTTTCAACAATTTATATTTGAATTTATTTCAGGTGCTATGCCGGAAATTTCTTAAAATTGCATTGTAAAACCTGCCGGATCATCCTACCGGTTTTCAGATAAATGTCCTCTTCTAACAAGCAAATAACATGAAAATCACAGTCGTTGGCGCCGGGGCTGTAGGCGCAACTTGCGCAGATAATATCGCAAGAAAAGAATTAGCCGAAGAACTTATTTTATTAGATATCCGTGAAGGCTTCGCCGAAGGTAAAGCGATCGATATCACCCAAACTGCCGCTATACTTGGTTTTGACACCAAAGTAAAGGGTGTTACGAATGATTATGCCGCTACAGCCGATTCAGAAGTGGTAGTGATCACTTCGGGATTGCCACGTAAACCGGGTATGACCCGCGAGGAGCTGATCGGTACCAACGCTGGTATCGTAAAAAGCGTTACCGAGAGTATCCTTAAATATTCTCCGAATACCATCATCATTGTTGTTTCTAATCCGATGGACACAATGAATTACCTGACTTTGAAAACTTCGGGCCTTCCTAAAAACCGTATCATCGGGATGGGTGGAGCGCTTGATTCGTCACGCTTCAAATATTACCTGAGCCAGGAATTGGCTTGTTCGCCATCAGATCTGAATGCAGTGGTTATCGGCGGTCACGGAGATACTACAATGATCCCATTGATCAAACATGCTACCTGGAACAGTGTTCCGGTAACGCAGTTGCTGAGCCAGGAACAACAGGATAAAGTTGTTGCAGCTACCATGGTAGGCGGAGCTACCTTAACCAAACTCATCGGTACTTCGGCCTGGTACGCACCGGGAGCAGGAACCTTGTCGATGGTAGAAAGCATTGTACGCGACGAAAAGAGATTGATCAGCTGCGGTGTTGCGTTGGATGGCGAATACGGACAGAAAGATATTTCGCTGGTAGTGCCGGTTATCCTGGGCAAAGGTGGCTGGGAAAAGATCGTTAACTTTAACCTGAGCGATGCCGAACAAGCTGAATTCAACAAGAGCGCCGATGCGGTTCGTAATATGAACCAGGTGCTTTATGATACTAATGTGATCCAGTGATCTTATTGTCCGATACCGGATAAAATATAAATGGCTTCCTGTCCAGGAGGCCTTTTTGTTTTTTGATCCGTTTGTTGTGACTATCTGATAATTCTTTATTTTCCTGAAATACGGCAAAAACGAGATATCGCCCGGCCGGTTATCAGGATTTTGTTCTTGAATTAAAAGTTAAATATTCATTAAATTAAAGGTGGTAAAATCAATTTTTTTCTGACAATCCCTTATTTTACGCATTTTTTTAAATACCCGGTCGTTCAATTTTACTGGTTTTTGTTAAAATTGATAATGTTAGCAAGCCGATAAATATTGATTTTTTATTTGCATAAAAGCCTGTCAATCAGTAGTAATCAATTGTTAACAAGAAGCTTAAAACTGTTAGGAAACTGTTCATAAAAAACAACAAAAAAACTTGACAAGCGTTAGTCCTCCAACTACCTTAGATAACATCAAGAACGACGTACTTTGACAGCTTGGAGGGAATATAAAAAGTGAAAGGAAACGGTTTTCGGACCGGTTTATCATCATCAGAAAATATCCCCGGTAACCTAAAGCCAACGGCGGCGAAAGTCGACGGAAGCGGCAGGTCACTACAAAGCATAGCAGGAAATGAGCAAATTAGCTTAAAAAACCAGGGAAACCGAAACGGCGCAAGTCGCTGACAACAAAGAGACCGAAACGGTGCAAACCGCTGAAAACGCAAAAACCGAAACGGCGTAAGTCGCTGAAAACAAGGAAAAAGCAAAATGGCGAAACCAGGAAACCTAAACGGCGCGAGCCGCTGAGAAATCCGGAACCACAACGGTGCAAACCGCTGAAAACAAAGCGAAGCAGGAAACAAGCATTGACGAATAGCTAAGATATTTTACGGAGTATATTAGCAGGAAGGCAATTCGCCTGGTAATTTGGCCCGAAAGGACTGAAAGAAAAGGCTGGTCATTTACACAAAACTTGATGCTTTTGCACAGTTACGGCTGGGTAAAAGACAGGAAGCGGAAGCCATTCGAAAGAGTGTGTTTCCGTTTTCGTTTTATAGCTGGTAGCTCAGCTAATACTTCTTCAGATCAGGGGCGACTGGGTAAATAGCCACCAGGCCAGCAAACTAAAAAATACAAAAACAGTACAGTTATTAATTTTTAACAGGAGTGCCGCTTGCCGGGCTTCGGGTTCAAATACATAAAACTGCTTTACAAACTTGAACGTTAGGTTCGTTAGCGGCTCTCGCAACACGCCCTCACGGCGATCTAACCTGGCGATCAAAATGTGAGCTTTAACGATCGTATAAACATAAACTCCTAACAGGATCAGTGATACCAGAAGTTGAAAATTTAAGTTCATGCTGCTCAGTAATTGGTGTCAAACAATGTTTTATCGGGCATGCGAACGCCCAGTTCTGCTGTTAACTGTTCAAGCTCGATATCAATGGCCGATACCAGCGTATTTTTGCAGGCCGGACAAGCATAAGGTGTTATCAGGTTCGATACTGTAAGCGGAATCCTGAATTCCCTTATATTTTCGTAGATCGAGATCGGGCACTTGATATTAGTGCAATAAAGGCGATAAAATGTTGGCTGCTCGTTCATGCTTTTGGGTTTTGCTTCTCAAAGTTGTTGAAACTCCAGGGCCAATGCTATAGAACGTTATATGAAAACCTTGTAGTTGTTTGGTTGACAAGAGCAGGCCTAAAGTATTGATTGCTTGCTGTTTTAACTTCTAACAATTCTGTCAAAAATTGCCTGTTTTATTTGCGATTTCCCCAAAAAAATGATGGATGATAAAGACAGCTGAGAATAGGGGACTATTAGGCAATAGGGTGCAGGGCGGGATTTGTTAATTGTAGAGAACCCGTTTGTTCTCTAGTGTCTGCTTTTGGTTGACATCGAAGATAAGTTCGACGGTGGTGCCACTATTGTCGGCACTGCTGATATTTAATTCTGCACCTATAAGGATAGCACGTTCTTTCATATTTAATAAACCCATCGACATTGGGTTGTGTAAGGTACTTGATTTGATGCCCCTTCCATTGTCAATGATCTTCATATTGATCACACCATCTCTGTTTTCGATCCTGATATTGACCAGGGTAGCATTGGCATGCTTATAAATATTGGTCAGTACTTCCTGGAAAATCCTGAAAATATTGATCTCGATCGATTTGTTGATAGGTGGCTGGTCGATATCAATATAGATCCGGGTATCAATGCCGCTTTTTTGCTGAAATTGATTCAAAAGCCATTCAATTGCAGCAAACAAACCAAGTTTGTCCAGCAATGCCGGGCGCAATTCGTTGGCGATCTGCCTGATCGTACTGATACTTTGGTTGATATCTAATAGCAGTGCATCAATAACCGATGCAATATCATTACCTGGCTCCGAAAACCTTTTTAATGAGGTAAGTGACATTTTTAAACCGGATAACTGCTGCCCAAATTCGTCGTGAATCTCTCTGGCTATGCGCGATCGTTCTTCTTCCACGACATCGCTCAGTTGTTTGGCAAACGTTCGAACGCGTTTTTCCGACTCTTCCAATGTGGCCGTGATCTTCTTCCGTTCTACGTTGTAAATAATGCTTTTATATAAGCTTAGCGCCGTCAATTCTTCTTTCAACAGGTAATCTGATACGCCCAGCGAAAGTGATTTTACGCCAAACTCAAAGTCGATATACCCTGTCAAAACAATGATAGGCACGGTTACCCCGAAACTGACAACTTCCTTTATCAAATCAACACCATGTTTGTCGGGTAAAGAAAGATCAAGGAGAATAACATTGAACTGATCGGTATGTTCGGTCAATACTTTTTTAGCCGTTGTGTAATTCTTGCAGTGTTTGATGGCTGCATCCTCAAATTGTGCAAGGAGGAATTCCTCTATCAGTATAAAATCCCCCTCATTATCCTCTATTACTAAAATTGAAAAGTGTTCGCGGTGTGGCATTTTAACATATTATATCTCCAACGCAACATAAATCCGGAAAATAGCTTTAGGCTTTTGCAGGAAAGAATTTAAGTGCGAAATGCGCTTTAAAAGTAGCAAAAAAATCAAAAGATTTATTATTCCTAAAAGTTGCTTCATAGTTTTAAGGTGTGAGCCTCACATTTGGTTTTTCTCCAGAAATTAACTATTGTCTTTTTAACGGGAATTTTATCTCATCACAATTAAATTTTCGACTCAACTGACACCAAAAAATCCCTATTTTAGCCAACTATGGCAGCCAGCGAAAGAGCTAAAATATTTGTATTAGACACCTCAGTCATTTTGTACGACCATAATGCATTTGAAAACTTCCAGGAACATGATGTGGCGCTGCCCATCCAGGTGCTGGAAGAATTGGATAACATGAAAAGTGGGAACGATACCCGCAATTTCGAGGCACGTAGTTTTATCCGGCTGATGGATATCATCTCCCGAAAAAGTCTGCTCAACAAATGGATACCCTTTAAAGGCAAAGATAAGGGAAGCTTCAAAGTGGTAATGGATGTTAAGTCGGCCGGTATTGATGCTGAAGCGGCTTTTGGTAGCGATAAGGTCGACCACCGGATATTGAACGCTGCACTGGGCCTGCAGGAAGAATTTCCTGAAAAAAAGGTGATACTGGTATCCAAGGATATCTGCCTGCGGCTAAAAGCCAAAGCTTTGAACCTGAATGCTGAAGACTACGAGACCGGCAAGATAAAAAACCTTGATGAATTGTACACCGGCGCATCGGTACTCCATAAAGTATCAGATAAGGCGATCACCCAATTAAATAAACATGGCTTTTTGCCGGGTAGTGAGATCGAAAACCTACCGGGCACCAATAATCATTTTTATACGCTGCATGGTAAGAGGTCATCTGCTACGGCATTTTATAATAACCAGTCGGGCATGCTGGAGCGGGTAGTTGAGCACCCGGTATTTAAAATTTCACCAAAAAATATCGAACAGGCCTTTGCAATTCATGCCCTGATGCACCCTGACATCAAACTGGTTACCATACAAGGTAATGCTGGTACCGGGAAAACTTTACTGGCTCTTGCCGGTGCCCTTGAGCAAAGGAAATATTACCGGCAGATATACGTCACACGCCCTATTGTGCCTTTAAGTAATAAGGATATCGGCTTTTTGCCGGGTGATGTTAAATCAAAGATCGACCCGTATATGGCTCCGATATGGGATAACCTTAAATTTATCAAAGACCAGTTCAGCGAAGATGAAAAGATGCAGGGAAAGATCGATGAATTGGTTACCAACGATAAAATAACCATCACACCGCTTGCCTTTATCCGCGGACGTACGCTTACCAAAATATTTTTTATTGTGGATGAAGCGCAAAACCTGACACCACACGAAATTAAAACCATCATCTCACGTGCCGGCGAAAACAGTAAATTTGTGTTTACCGGCGATATATACCAGATTGATACCCCATACCTCGACGCTGAAAGTAACGGACTTTCTTACCTGATCGATAAAGCCAAGGGGCACCCTTTATATGCTCATATCACCCTGCAAAAAGGGGAGCGCAGCGAGCTTGCTAATTTGGCGACAGAGTTGCTGTAGCGGGGGGCGCAGGGCGCGTGGCGCGTGGCGGGACTTCCGGTAAAAAATAAGAAACTGTCATTGCTGTAAGGGTCAAGGGCTTTGAAAAGGG
>CAIPDP010000104.1 GCA_903863845.1 uncultured Mucilaginibacter sp.
TCCCGGACTACCCTACAATTTGATTAACCTGCAATGGACAAATCTTTGATGCCTTTGTCGCACTGCCCAGCCCTGTTCTGTTTTATTTTCACCCGAGGCTGTTGCGATGACACCCACAGGTCAGCGCTATTTTATCCAGTATTAAAAAATTTGCCCTTGCGAGGAGCCTGCGAGGGCGTGCGGCCTGGCAGCGACGTGGCAATCGCAAGGTATACCTTTAAGCCGGTATCTTGTCTATCCTTAAAATCCTAAAATCGTGTCCTCCGTGGCAATCGCAAGGCATGCCTTTAGACTATCATCCCAACCATCCTTAAAATCCCAAAATCGTGTCCGAAAATCGTGTCCAAAACTTATGTCATTCCGAACGAGCATTGGGGTGGGTGGCGCCGGGGCGAGGAGGAAACTTAATTATTTTGCAGGTTAGAAGTGCTTCCTTAAAAAGACGATCACACGCCAATCTGTATCATCACACAGATCAACTGAAAATCTGTGATGCTAACCCCGCGCCCCTGCTGCACATTTTGCAAACTACAATTCCCATTTCCTCATCCACCAAAAATCCCTAAACTTACACCCTCAATTAAAAAAACTTATGATATCGTTTTTCGAGGCGGGGATTTCGTCGCTGGTGATACACCGGGTGGGTAATAAAATGAATGATGAGGGCTATGTGCTGTCGGATGCGGCGCTGGAGGTGGAAGATGAGTTGCTGGGCAACTTGCTGATGCAATATTTGCTGACGCCTTTTACCAAAACCAACGAGGTGTATCGCTTTTACCAGGCGAATGCCGACCTGAACCTGAACGAGGTGCACCATATTGTGCAGGGCCTTTTTGAGGATCAGGCTGGCTTTGATGAGGGCAGCCGGCAGCTGGCCAAATGCCTTTACGAGGTGGCCGGACATCCGAAGATAAAAAGCGGCGAGCTGTATGTGGCGCGTTTCAACAACCTGCAAATAGAGGGTGAACTGCTGGAAGCGATCGGAATATTTAAGTCGGAAACCAAAGAGACCTACCTAAAGGTGTCACCGCAAAGCGGTGGTTTTGGACTGGGTTATGATAGCGAGGGCGTCAACATCAACAAACTGGATAAAGGCTGTCTGATCTTCAATACCGACGGCGACCAGGGCTACAAGGTGGCGGTGGTTGATAATACCAACCGGGGCCAGGACGCGGCGGTGTACTGGAAGGACGACTTTTTGAAACTGCGTGTCCGCAACGACGCCTACCATCAGACCAACAACGTTTTGGGCATCTTCAAAAACTTCGCAACGCAAAAGATCGACGAGGATTTTGAGGTAAGCAAAGCCGACAAGATAGATCTGCTGAACCGCTCGATGAAGTATTTTAAAGAAAAAGAGAGTTTCGATCTGGGCGAGTTCAGTAATGAGGTGATCGGCAATGAGCAGGGTATTGCCTCCTTCCTGAAATACAAAAGCGACCATGAGAACGAAATGGAATCGCCGATACCGGATTCGTTTGATATCAATCCCGCCGCAGTTAAGAAACAGGGCCGTGTGTACAAAAGTGTGCTGAAGCTGGATAAGAACTTTCACATTTACATTCATGGCGATAAGCAGTTGATTGAAAAAGGGTTTGATGAAGGCAAGGGGATGAATTTTTATAAGGTATTTTTTAAAGAGGAAGCCTGATTTTGAAGTCCTGAGTCCGGAGTCATAGGTCTTGAGTCGAAAAACGAGATAAGGCTATGTCATTCCGAATGAGTGGTCGAGCTGGTGGGCGGGTGTCATCCTGAGCCCGTCGCAGGGTGAGTGCGGTGGAGCGGTGGAGCTAACCCCCGGTCGAAAGTCCTATAAACGCATGTCATTCCGAACGAGCGGAGGAGGCAATGCACCGGGGCGAGGAGGAAACTTAGGGGCTTTGTGGTGAGGGAGTGTTTTGTTCAAGGGACAAACATTTGCCGATTTTTAAATAGTATTAAAAAATATGTCATTGCGAGGAGCCTTGCCTGGGCTTATGCGCATAGGGGCGACGTGGCAATCGCAAGTTATGCTTTTATAGGACGATATGTTTAAGGTAGACTGTAGCTAAAACCAAACTATTCGTAAATTTAACCAGTGGCTTTACTCTCCCAATTCATACAGCAAATTAAACGACTTAAACGTGCCAATACCAAATATGGTAAGGCGCCGCATAAACCTGTTTTGCTGATCTCTATTATTGAATTGATCGATAAAGGCATAATTTCCGAAAACCGGGTTTATGTGGATACCGACCTGGTAGGCGCTTTTCAGGAGAACTGGCGTTTGCTGGTGAATACGCTGAACAGTCCGGATTTTACGCTGCCGTTTTATCACCTGCAAAGCGAAAAATTGCTGGGGAACCATTACTGGTTTTTACAGCCCAACCCCGGTTGCCAGATCAACGCCCATATCAGTAGCGTTACTACGCTGGCAGCAGTGTTGAACTATGGCTATTTTTCGGACGAGGTTTTCTTATTGCTGATGGATACTGCTTCCAGGCGTATGATCAATGCCGTATTGCTGGATACCTATTTCCCTGAAACCAAAACAAAGTTCCTCAACAATAAGGCGCAGGGCCTGGGCTATGTGCAGGAACTGGAAAGTTATGTCCTCAACGAGCCCGAAGTAAAATACAAAACCCTGAAAATTGAAACCGAGGAGGATATTTTTGTGCGTGGTGGCCTGTTTAAAAAACTGGTGCCCAAAGTATACAATAACGCCTGTTGCATCACCGGCATGCGGCTCGAATCATCTTTCAATCATAATTTTATTGATGCCTGCCATATTGTACCTTTCAGCGTTTCGCATAACGACAAGGTAAACAACGGTATCGCCCTTTGCCCCAACCTGCACCGCGCTTTCGACCGTGGCATCATCAGCATCGATACTAACTACTGCATCCTGGTATCTTCCCACCTCATCGAGGATAACCAGCACCCTTACAGCCTAAAAAAACTTAATGGCAAACCCATCCATCTCCCATCTGCTCCAATGTATTATCCCGAGCGCGAAAATTTGGAATGGCATAGGGGGAATGTGTTTAAGGGGTAAGGGGGGCGTAAGAAACCGTGAAAACACGTGTTGATTAAATAATTTAAACTGTTTAGCTTTACTCACTATCTTGCTAAACCTAAACAATTGCACGATGAAAAAATTAATCTTTTTGCTATTGCTTGTGCCTACGTTTGCGCTCGCTCAGCTACCCCAAAGTGACCGTTGGACGCTGTTATATGATAACCCAAAAATTAACCAAAAGACTTATATTGATACTCAAACCATAACTGTGCTCGACTATCTAGATGGGCATAGTAAAGTTTATTTAATTTGGCTTAGAACTTATACTGATCTTTCTACGACCCATTATAAAGAGCGTGTTGATGCACACATGGCTTTTGATTTGTCACAAAGCCAATTTGAGATGAAATCTATTGCAAAATTTAAAGATGATGGCACTGTAATAGACAATCAACAAATCAAAATTTTCAATTGGGCCGATATTGTTCCAGAAAGCAATGGTGAATTAATTTTGAACTACTTAAAAAGACTAAATAAATGAAAGCTGATTGGGCATGAATACTCAGCGCTCAATGCATTTGCGCGGCGTACTTGCGCCATGTCGGAGCGTGTTATAAGAAATTAAGTGATTGTTTTTGCTCCTCTGAGTAAGGGATGTAACCAGGAATTTGGCTAATGCCGCCTAATACATGTAGATCTTGTCCGTGTTGCAAATAAGTATTGTTCTGATACATTTGGAGATCCGGGAATTCGACATACCCATTTTTATCACAAAGTATTCCAGGAAATATCTTTAAATGATGGTACCATTTGCCATCTTCTCGATATAAAGCGTGAGCTGCTTGAAGACTTAAAGTCTGGTTGATCTTCTTTCCGGTAATCATGGCCTAATTGGATTTAGTTTTTTATGCTTTATTTCCTCCGCCGTTAAAGTAATCGGTACTAAGCCGGTCTCTAATGCATTTTTAAAATGGCTATTCATCCATATAACTGGTCTAATTTAGTATTTCAATTTGTACTATCAACCCGTGAAAACACCCATTTTTTACGATCCTCGCACCAGGGTTAGAAACGGATACCGGCCTGCGCCTAAGGCCTGCCGCAGTTTGAGTGAATAGCCCGACCCCGCTTCTACTCCTGCGTGCGCCCCACGCCGCGTTACAAGTTATCCCGATAAAGAACAGCCCCCCCACCTCCAAAATCATGGTTTACACATATTTCACTTAAAAATCTGATAATCAGGTATCTAAACCAAAAACACCCCTGATTCTGTTAAGGGTGTCAACCTTGTTAAAAGGGCTTTGGCGGAGGCGCTTAACCGATATGAGCCAATATAAGGTCGGTTGCCCCGGTGCCATTCCGCACAAAGTCCTTAACCTGCTGGCTGATGGCCTGGAGGGCCTTGTCGCCCTGGGTTAGTTGGGTGAAGGTGATCTGGAGGTCGTCGGCATTGCTGATGCTGTAGCCGAGTTGGTTGCTGACCAGGTCGCGGGCCTCTTTAAAACGCTGGTAGTTGGGGCCAAAGGTGACGGGCAAGCCGAAAGCGGCAGCTTCGAGGGTGTTGTGGATACCCACGCCAAAACCCCCGCCAATATAGGCGATCTGCCCGTATTGGTACAGGGAGGAGAGCATACCAATATTATCGATGATTAGTACCTGCGCCCGGGCCAATTGTTTACTGTGGTAGTTGCCGGAGTCGAGCAGCGAGTAGCGGGTTGCCTTGCCTTCCGGTAGCAGCGCCAGTAAGGCTGTTATCTTCTCCTCCCTGATCTCGTGAGGTGCGATGATGAATTTCCAGTCGGGTTGTTGTTGGATAAGCTGGGCCAAAAGCTCCTCGTCGCGGGGCCAGGTGCTGCCCGCGATAAGCACCCGGTGTCCCTGAGTAAACTCTTCCACCAAAGAAAAAGACTTAGGCTTCTGTGCATTGGCCCATACCCGGTCGAAACGCGTGTCGCCACTCACCTCTGCGTTGCTGATCCCCAGTTGGGCCAGTAGTTGTTTCGACTCCTCATCCTGCACAAAGAAGCGGGTAACATAGCCCAGCATTTTGCGGTGCAGGCCGCCGTACCATTTGAAAAATACCTGCCTGGGCCTGAAAATTCCCGAAATAACAAACAAGGGAACATTGCGGCGGTTTAATTCGTAAAAATAATGGAACCAGTATTCGTATTTGGTAAAAACAGCGATCGAGGGATTGATGGCATCCAAAAGTTGACGTGCATTAGCAGCGGTATCCAGCGGCAGGTAATACACGGCATCGGCATAAGGGGTGTTCTTTCGGATCTCGTAGCCCGAGGGTGAAAAGAACGTGACCACCACCGGTTGATCGGAATGTTTTTGCCGGAATGCGATCAATACGGGAAGACCTTGTTCAAATTCGCCCAGCGAGGCAAAATGAAACCATGCGCTACTGTTGAAATGCTGGAATTTTTGATGTTTTCTGCCTTTGATCCAGGTACTTGCTTTCTTGTTGAAAGCGGAAGTGATGTAGATCAGAAGATAATAAATTCGTACCCCGAGGTTATAAAGCAGAAGCATTAATTTGATTATTTGTTACCTTAGCCGGGCGTAAAAGTAAGAACATAAATATATAAAAACTAAGAAACCATCCTGTGCCAATTCGCAATTTCGGACAATAGCGCGCAGGATAACTTTATCACCTTAAAACTCAAATCATAAAACATGAAAATAGCAGTAGTAGGAACAGGGTATGTAGGATTGGTAACAGGCACCTGCCTGGCCGAAACCGGCAACCACGTAACCTGCGTCGACATCAATGAAAAAAAGGTGGAGATGATGAAAAACGGCAAGGTACCCATTTATGAACCGGGCCTGGAGTTACTCTTCAACCGTAACATCAATCAGGGTCGCCTTAAATTTACAACCGATTTGGCCGAGGCCATTGCACCGGCCAGCATCATTTTCCTGGCCCTGCCAACCCCTCCCGGTGGTGATGGTGCCGCCGACCTCAGCTATGTGCTCGGTGCTGCTGCCGATATTGCCAAACTCCTGACCGAATATAAGGTCATCGTTACCAAATCAACCGTGCCTGTAGGTACAGCCGATAAA
>CAIPDP010000105.1 GCA_903863845.1 uncultured Mucilaginibacter sp.
AAAACTAAAACAAAATATAGGAAACCTAAATGTTTGAGAAAGGACTTTAACTTGAGACCTCCTCAATCATTTTCATATTATAAAAAGACATTAGTGTCTCGTTAAAACAATAAGCAGTTCTTTGAAAGTCTTGATGTGCTTGTATTTCAGGCGATTTTAGGTGCGTGACGATTTGAAATTGCCAAAATCATAACTTTCTGAAAATCAGCGAGTTTATGAATCAGGGTAAATATGTCTTTGCGCAGATAGTTTCATTTCTTCCTCAACGAACGTTTGATACCATTGTGAGCCGGTACAATGGTGATTATCGCGTTAGGCACTTTACTTGTTGGAATCAAATGCTGTGCATGATGTACGGTCAACTTAGCAATAGAGATAGCCTAAGTGATCTGGTCCTTACAATCAATGCGCACTCACCTAAGGCATATCATCTTGGATTTGGAAAAGGAGTTTCCAAAGCGAACCTTGGAAAATCGAACGCAAATCGTGATTGGCAGATTTTCCGTGATTTTGCTTATCACCTTATTTCGGAAGCCAGAAAGGTTTGCATGTCAGATGATACAACTCAATTTTCATTTTCAAATTCTGTCTATGCTTTTGATTCTACGACTATTGATTTATGCCTCAATGTATTTTGTTGGGCAACCTTTCGGAGAGCAAAGGGAGCAGTTAAATTGCATACTCAGTATGACGTGCGAACTTCGATTCCTGTTTTTATGCATTTGACCGCAGGATCAGTGCACGATGTCCAGGCAATGGATCAAATAGTATACGAACCGGGCAGCTTTTACGTCTTTGATAAGGCCTACCTTGATTTTGAAAGGCTTTTTATCATTCACGAATCAAAATCCTTTTTTGTCATCCGGGCGAAAACTAACCTCAAATTTAAAAGGCAGTATTCAGCTAGGGTGGATAAAAGAACAGGAGTGCAATGTGACCAAACAGGAGAGCTCAAGGGATTCTATTCCGCTAAAGATTATCCAGAAAAAATCCGGCGAATAAAATTCTATGATAAAGAACAAAACAGAACCTTCATCTTTTTAACTAATAACCTGAATCTCAAACCTGAAGAAATTGCCTCTCTCTACAAACATAGATGGAAAGTGGAATTATTTTTCAAATGGATAAAACAACACCTTAAAATAAAATCCTTCTGGGGAACTACAGAGAATGCTGTCAAAACACAAGTATATATTGCTGTAATTACCTATACTCTTGTTGCTCTCATTCGACAACGAATAAAAACGGAACATTCAACATACGAAGTTTTACAGATCTTAGGTAGTTCATTGTTGGATAAAACTCCAATAAACCAGTTACTTAAGAAAACAAGCAATCAAGATGTCAAAGAACTTTTATATAATCAATTGAAAATCTGGTAGTTTAAACGAGACGGTAGTGATAAGATATCAATTTCCAACAGGTCAGTTATGGCAATAACCCGGTATTAATACATGTTCCAACCTGCTGCACCAATCCGGCGCTCAATACGGTACCTGTTTGCCAGAATA
>CAIPDP010000106.1 GCA_903863845.1 uncultured Mucilaginibacter sp.
CCATCCAGGTCGAAACCGCCGCCATCGGCACCACCTTTAGACGTTTTATTTTTGTACGACAAGCAATGCTGAATAATAACGCTATCGGCCTCATAGGCCCAGATACCTACCGGCCCGTTGCCGATCCGGGGCATATCCCAGCCGTTGTTGGTCGCCGTGCAATGGTCGATCAGTACTTTGCGGCAATCACCTACCACTATGCCATTACCGCTATGATTGTTCAGATTAGTGGGGTCGCCGGGATTGTTTTCAGCACGGCATGAAAGTATCCGGATATTATAGCTTTCACGCGTTTGGTAAGGCGCTTCGACGGTAATACCTGCCGAACCATTATCATGAACGAAGATATTTTTTGCAGCCACATTTTTAGAGGAATAGATCAGTAATCCGGATTTTTGGAAACCGGATATATCAAGATCCTGAACGTTGATATGATTGCAATTGATCAGGGCAAGGCCATCTTTTGTATTGCCGGTTTTACGGCCTGAGCCTACCAGCGAAAGCTGTTTGAGTTTAATATGACGACTTTTATATATCCTGATGGATGTGCTGTCTTTGGAGTTGATCATGGCATTATCCGAGCCATATGCAGTAATTACTATAGGGCGGTGTTGCGTGCCTGATAGCCCGGCAGGTAATTCCAAACTTCCGAAAAAGGCCTGACCGCCCCTGAAATACACGGTATCACCGGCTTTAAGGCTCAATGATTTGACCCGATTGATAGTTTTAAATGGATGATGTTTTGTGCCAGGTCCGGCATCATTCCCTGTGGTATCAACATACCAGGCCCTGGCCGCCCGGCTTTGGGCGAATGCAGGATCGATTGTAAATAATAAACAGCTTATAATGAGGCAAGCAATACCATAAATCCGTTTTGGGCGCATCAATTTTTATTTCTTGATTTGAAGATCGGTGTATCTGAAAACAGGGTGATCTAATTAGCTAATTCAAATGTTCGCTTTACCCGTATATCATCGGAAGCGCTTCCTATCATCACCTGAAATTCGCCGGGTTGTGTTACATATTGCAGGCTGTCGTTGTGAAAATACAACTTATCCCGACTGACCGTAAAAGTCACCTTCCGGCTTTCGCCGGGCTGCAGGAATACCTTCTTAAAGTCTTTTAATTCTTTGACAGGGCGAAGAGGTTGTGAAACCGATTGCCGTATGTATAACTGAACTGTTTCTTCGCCGGCATATTTTCCGGTATTTTTTAGTGTGAAGGAGATTTGAATACTTGCATTATCTTTTATCTGTGAAGTGCTGGCCGAAGGCTCATCGTCGATATAATCGAATGTCGTATAACTCAATCCATAACCAAAGGCATAGCGCGGCGAATTTGGCAGATCAATATAAGCCGACTTATAAAAAATGTCTTTATCATTTGCTGCAGGCCTGCCGGTATTCAAGTGGTTATAATAGATCGGTATTTGCCCTTCTGTGCGTGGGAAAGTGATCGGTAATTTACCCGATGGGTTGTAAGCGCCATATACAACATCAGCTATCGCATTTCCGCCCTGACTACCCAACCACCAGGTGTACAATATCGCATTGGCATTATCAGCTGTATAGTTAAAGATCATCGGGCGCCCCGCCATTAGCAACACAACCACCGGCTTGCCTGTTGCGACCACCGCTTTGATCAAATCTTCCTGAACGCCCGGCAAATGAATATTGGCTTTGCTTTTAGCCTCGCCGGTCATATCAGGTGCTTCGCCCATCGCCATTACCACAACGTCGGCAGATTTGGCGGCTGCCACAGCATCAGCAAATCCAGCCTGCGACTGATCATCGATATTGCAACCCTTCTGGTAAACAAACTGTGTTTTGGGGGCTGCTTGCTGTAAGGCCTCCAATACTGATGGGATATCTTCATTCGGTTCGATGTCCAATGACCAAAAGCCTTTTTGTTCCTTTTTAGCTTTGGCCAAAGGGCCTATCACCGCAACAGTTTTAATATCCTTTGACAATGGTAGCAATTGACTGCTGTTTTTTAGTAATACGATACTTTTTTGGGCCATGGCCCTGGCTTCCGCCTGGCTTGCCGGAAGGTTTAACATGGTCTTCTCCCTTATCGGATTTATAAAACGATAGGGATCATCAAACAGCCCCATCTCGAATTTCTTCCTCAGTATCCGGCGTACCGATTCATCAATTAACGAGATCGATACTTTTCCTTCATTGACCAGCTTTTCGAGATTTTCGATATAACTGCGGCTTTCCATGTCCATATCATTACCTGCTTTAACAGCAATTTCGGCAGCCTGGTAATTATCTTTGGCGTAACCATGCGGTATCATCTCGCCGATCGATCCCCAATCGCTCACCACAAAGCCCTTAAAATTCCATATCTTTTTCAATACCTCACGTTGCAGGTAATTGTTTCCTGTTGCCGGTGTACCGTTCAGATCATTGAACGAATTCATAAAAGTAGCTGCACCCGCTTCCTCAGCAGCTTTAAATGGCGGCAGATAAACCTCCCAAAGCGTATGAAGACTCATATCAACACTGTTGTAGTCGCGTCCGCCAATTGCAGCGCCATAGGCCGCAAAGTGTTTCGCACAAGCCATCACCGCATCAATGCTGCCCAAACCCCGACCCTGAAAGCCGCGTACCCGTGCCGTAGCGATCAAAGAACCCAGGTAGGGGTCTTCGCCCGCACCTTCCATTACCCTGCCCCAGCGGGGGTCGCGCGCAATATCAACCATGGGCGCGAAGGTCCAGTTAATGCCCGAAGCCGAGGCTTCGGTAGCTGCAATACGTTCGGCTTGCTCAATGGCTTCCGTGTTCCAGCTGGCGGCTTCAGCAAGAGGTATCGGAAAGGTTATGCGGTAACCGTGTATCACATCCTGCCCGAAAAGCAGCGGTATTTTTAAGCGAGATTGCATTGCGGCATCCTGAAACAATTCTGTGTGTGCACTGCCCATGATGTTAAGAACAGCACCAACCCTTCCCTGCCTGATCTCAGCAAGTTTGTCTCCTACTTCTTTTGTAACAGGGCCGGTAGCCTCCCAGTCGCCATTATACTGGTTCATTTGACCTACTTTTTCGGCCAGCGTCATTTTTGACAGTACTGAATCAACTTTTTTGTCAATCCGATCCTGGGCTGATGCTTGTTTTAAAAAGACAAAAAAGGTTAAAACCAGCAATGCCGGAGCGATCTTATTAAAGTTCATAATTGTTTAATTTAGTTTTTAGGGCTGCCCAGCGAATGGAACAACCCCTAAAAATAGCTATAAATTTTATTTACTTAACGCCGGGGTCAATAAAAAAGCCCTTTGTATTTTCGACAAAGGGCCTGTGATTTTCGAACTTAAAGTTGAATTAACTATTTGCGGCCTCCACCAAAGAAAAAGCCTATATTAAATGCCGCGTAGTTTGAACTGTTGCCATTGGCGTCGTTGCCGAGTACGTTATATTCTGCCGATATTCTGAAATGCCCAATCTCAAAGCCAGCACGCGGGAAAAAACCGAATTTAGAGCCAAGACTAACATAGCCTGAATTGGAAGTACCCTGGCTGCTGCCACTCACACTGATCGAGCCCTGGTAGTACAAACCCGCACCGCCTCCGATAAATGGCCTGAAACCGCCATTTGCCAGGTACAGATCAAGTGTAGGTGTAAAGGAGTAGATCGCTGAAACATTAGCACTGCCACTGGTACCGGTTCCGCTACCGCTTGTATTACCGTAGGCCAAAGCTGCTCCCTGCAAACGGAAGCCCAGAGCAACACCGTCACCGAGCCTGTAATGTGGCTCAAGTACAAAAGTTGCACCAGCTTTGATCTTGTCTCCGGCACTTGTACTGGTTGAAGGTGGTATAGCATAACCAAAAGTCAAGTCGAACTTGAACTTATGGAATTTTGACGTTGTAGAAGATGCCGATGTTAAAGACGACGAAGTTTGTGCAGCAGCCATGAGCGAGAAACCACTCAGCACTGCGATGAGTATTAAATTTTTCATGTTCGTACAGGTTTAAATTGTTAATGAAAGTTAAATGAAATAATTGAAAATTCCTATATTTCAGCAAATTATGATCGCTATGAAAAAAATCGTCCTGTTGATACTGTTACTGTTTCCCGGTGTTTTATTTGCCCAGCAGGTTAAATTTGGTAACAACCCGGCTGCGGGGAAATATTTCGAGGTACGTGGTATAAAAATGTATACCGAAACCTATGGAACGGGCAAGCCTTTGCTGCTTATTCATGGTAACGGGGGAAGCATCTCGGCTTTTACAAGTACGATCCCTTATTTCTCAAAAAAATATAAGGTAATTGCGGTTGATAGCCGTGCGCATGGCAAAACTATTGACCCCAGTGATTCACTCAGTTTTGAGCAAATGGCAGATGATTTTGCTGCCTTACTGGATAAGATGCATATTGATTCAGCCTATGTTATCGGCTGGAGCGATGGCGGCATCAATGCGCTTTTGCTGGCCATGCGTCACCCCGATAAAGTGATCAAATTAGCCTCAACCGGCGCCAACCTGACACCTGACTCATTAGGCATCATACCTAAAGAATGGAACGGAATGGTCAAACAATACAACAGCGATAAGGATAAACCGCGTACCACCGCTAAACAGAAAAATGACTGGAAGATATTCATGCTGGATTATGCACAACCAAACGTTCCCTTTTCAGCACTGAAGGTGATCAAATGCCCTTCACTTATTATTTGCGGCGACCATGATGTGATCCCGATCGAGCATACTGTAAAAATATACCAGGCCATACCCCGGGCCTATCTGTGGGTCGTGCCAAACTCCGGGCACCCTACTTTGATCGAACACCGCGATGATTTCAATAAATTAGTTGACCACTTTTTTGAGAAGCCTTTTGGGAGGTAGTGGTTGGTGATTGGTTAACTGAAGTAGTGGTTGGTGATTGGTTAATTTGTGATTAGTTGATCAGGGATAATTCGTCTCGACATCAAAATACAAAGATGAAAAAACAGGGTTAACACCGCTTACCGGGTACAATTTAAAATACTACAAATAGGTAATTTAACCCTGGATCAAAATAAACACCGGCAATCAGTGGTGAATAGCTAAGTTTTTGAGATACGCTATATTTACCCTCGCGCTTTGCAATGGCGTCTCGTGGAAATAACGACTTTGCTCCACAAAGAAATACTGCATCCCATAGTTGAGCCCGGTTGATAATAAATGAGGATAATTGATAATACCCTGCCCCAAGTCACAAGCCGATTCATCTTCGCTGCTTGCAGGCAAACGCTGTTTTAACACATCGCGCATATGGCAAAGGCGAAATCGCGAACTGTATTTTTTAATATAGGCCTCCGGGTCCTGGCCTTCGGTCACCGTATAATAGAAATCCATTTCAAAATCAACCAGGTCTTTATCAGTATTGGCTAATAGCACATCGATCGGCAATTGTCCGTCTACTTTTTTATAAGGATAATCATGCGGATGATAGCCGAAACGCATCCCATGCTGCTTACACAATTCGCCGTTTCGGTTAAACTCATCAGCAAACTCTTTAAATTTATCGATCGACTTTTGCGGGCCTTTCCATGGGCATATCAGGTATTTCATGCCAATTTCGGCAGCAAGCTCCACTTGCTTTTCAAAACCACCTGGCTCGTCATTATAATGGCTCGAAATTAAGGTTAGGCCGTTATCGCCTGCTAATTTTTTAAATTCGGTATTTCTCATCCCCCAAAACATGCCTTTGTCGCTACCATAGCTTTCCAATTGGGTATATCCCATTTTACCTAATTGTGCCAAGGTACCTTTGGTATCACTTGCCATTTCGGCGCGTACCATATATAACTGTATCCCAATCGCATTCAATTTTCGTGCAGGTATTGCGAATTTTAGTTTTGACAGCGGCAAACTCAAAGCCAGCATCCCCGAATTGCGAATAAATGTTCTTCTGTTGGTCATTTGGTGAATTGTTAATTGGGAATGTTTACCATTTAATTTATGATCAGTTATACAAAGACTGGTCATCTATGAAACGGACGGGATAACTGATAAAAAAACTAAACCAAACCTTTCTTCAACTGCTCAGCTGCATGGTTGGCTGCCCGTGCTGCAAAAGCCATATAAAGTATTGATGGGCTTTGATTGCCGGTACTGGTCATGCAGGCGCCATCGGTTACGTATACGTTATTGCATAAGTGCAAACGGTTCCATTGATCGAGTAAAGAAGTTTTTGGGTCCTTCCCCATTCTGCATCCGCCCATTTCATGTATATCCAGCCCGGGAGCCTGGTGTGTGTCGTGTTTGGTAATGTCTTTTAACCCGGCAACCTCCAGCATTGCTGCGCTTTGATCGAGGAAGTCTTTCACCATTTTATCATCATTGTCGTCGTACCCAACCGAGGTGATCAATTGCGGAATCCCCCAACGGTCTTTTTGATCTTTGCTCAACCTCACATGATTGGTTTCTTTTGGTATCGTTTCGCCCTGCATATACATGCCTGCATGCCACGGTCCCGGTTCTGTCAGTGATTCTTTCAGATCGGCTCCTATCCCCTCATTCCACGACTGCCGGCCCCGGTTTGAATACACAAAGGTTAGAAAACCACCAATATAATCCGTATCCTGCTTGTGCAGATTGCGATAATTGGCGATCATCGGATTTGTAGGATTCCGGCCATAATAGTATTTATCTTCAAATCCCTCTACCCTTCCGTGAACACTACCACGGTAATTTTGAAAAGCCATGTATTTACCCAACAGTCCGCTATCATTACCTAGTCCATTCGGGAAACGGTTGGAAGTAGAATTGAGCAGGATCAGGTTAGTATTCAAGCACGCGGCGTTAAGGAAGATCACCTTTGCAAAATACTCGGTAGCTTCGAGTGTATTGGTGTCGATGATACGAACACCGGTTACTTTAGCTTTTTGTTCATCATAGATCAGGGAATGCACGACCGAAAATGGTCTGATGGTTAAGTTTCCCGTTTTTTTAGCCCATGGCAGGGTAGACGAAACTGAGCTAAAATACCCGCCAAAGGGACAACCCCGAGTACATAGATCGCGCGCCTGGCATTGACCTCTTCCCTGTTGCAAATGTATCGGCTGGGGTTTGGTTAAATGGGCCCAGCGGGTCTTCACCATAAAACGATCTTTATAATGAGCCTTTATTTTACTTTGAATATCAGCCTCAACACAACTCATATCAAATGGCGGCAGGTAATCGCCATCCGGCATGGCTTCCAAGCCATCCTTATCTCCGCAAATGCCCGAAAATTTCTCCACATGCGAATACCATGGCGCGATATCGGCGTACCGTATAGGCCAGTCGACGGCGTACCCATAGCGCTGGGGTGCCGAAAACTCAAAATCACTCCAACGCTGGCAAGCCCTGCCCCACATTATTGATTTGCCGCCAACCTGGTAGCCTCTTATCCAATCAAAAGGCTTTTCCTGGATATACGGATGTTCGGTGTCTTTGACAAAAAAAT
This sequence comes from uncultured Mucilaginibacter sp., assembly GCA_903863845.1. Classification (GTDB taxonomy): domain Bacteria; phylum Bacteroidota; class Bacteroidia; order Sphingobacteriales; family Sphingobacteriaceae; genus Mucilaginibacter. Next base: position 7,434 of record CAIPDP010000106.1, read on the forward strand.
GGTCGGTATCCTCGCCATAGGCATAACAGCGACTGATCACCGGGTTTTCTTTAGTCACCGCCAGTGTCTCCTGTTGGTGATGCTTAAATTCCCAGGGGCCCTTGCTTGCTGTTGGGTAATCTTTGATATGTTCAATATTTCGCCCGCGTTCCAATACCAGTGTCTTTACACCGAGGTCGCACAGCTCTTTGGCGGCCCATCCTCCGCTGATGCCCGAGCCTATGACAATAGCGTCATAAGTATGCTGCTCTGTTCCTTTACTCATAAACTGATTTATTTTAGTTCAAATAACACAAGGCTGATCGCTTTCTTACTTGTTGCCGAAAAGTAAAATGAGATACCCGGTTCAATATAGGTTTCCTTTTTTGCTTTTATTGTGATCAATTTATGGTGCGTTGTATCGTGCAGAATAATATCGTCACCTTCAACCAAACCGGCTATCATAGGGCCCCGATCACTAATAACCACTTTATTGAGTGATGAATCCGTAAAGCGCCAGGCCAGGGCCTTTTCCGAAGTAAACAACTGCATCAATGGCAATGGTTTACGATTTTTATCAGGCTGATAAGCTGAAAGTAATTCAATATCGGTGACGTGGTATTCAACCCGACCGAGGTTTCCTACCCGATGAATGATCGAATCTTGACCATAGTCCCGGTAAAAAACGTCGCCGGCAAGGGTTACCGATCTCACCCAGGCCTGCCCTTTTAATTGGGTTGCGGTTGTATCGTTCGAAAATATCAAAACCACAGAAGCGATGGAATGAATATGATATAATGTACTGTCGTGCGGCGGCACATGAACATCAAGCACCCTGAAATATTGATTTTCGAAAACCTGATGATGTTTGGGTTCGTAACGCACCTGCACCTGGGCGCTAACAGACCATGTGATGCCACCTATTAAAACGACAATAAAAGGAATCCCCTTCACCATTTTAACTATCATTTTCGCAATAACAACAGGTTACATCATGATGCAGCCATAAAAACGATGCCGGCAGGTGAGTGCTCACTTTTCCTTCCATTAATCGTTGCATAATTTCGCGTTTGCTTTGTCCAAAAACAGGTAATATGATCTTTTTGGCTTGTAATATATCGGCCAATCCAAGTGTCATCCCTTGTGTGATGACGTTGCCGCTGCCCGTAATCATACTATGATTTAATGAGGTTTCGCTCAACTGAGCCAGATGAGGCTGGGGCTGTAAAACATCGGCGGGTTCGTTAAATGCAATATGTCCATTGGTACCCAGGCCCAATATAGCCAAATCGATTGGCCCGTTGTTGTCCAGGTATTGACGTACATGCTTAAATTCCTGTTCCGGATCATTTGTTAAGCCATCAAATGTGGTATATCTTTCCGCTGAAACTTCCAATGGCTCAAGCAGATTCTTACGAAGGTAGTATTCGCATGACCCGGCGTCATCTGCACCCAAGCCATACCACTCATCCAGCTTTATAAATCTTAGGTTTTCGACCACAACACTAAATTGTTTTCTAACCAGTTCGCGGTAAATACCAGTAGGAGAATTCCCGGTTGCTGCGCAAACCAGTAAGTGCGGGTTTTCCCGAATTTCATTAACAAGCAATTCTGAAGCCAGCTCATTCAATTCGGCTACACTTTTACAGTGGATAATTTTCATACAGGGAAGTCTTATAATTGGTATTAGTCAAATATAAACTTTAGGGATATAACATACGGGTATTATAAAAACAATATTTGGCTTGTAACTTTATTTTTAACCCTCGTCCTCAGCATAAAAATAGCGAGGAGATTGTAATTCAGCCTTTTTTGCATTAACAGTGACACACAAATTGTATTTTTAGCAAAAGAATAATTAAACAAAAAGATTTTTTAGATCGATATTTAAATTTAATACTAAAAGCCTAAATAAATTTTATGCCTTTCGTATCTGTAACCCGGTTGAGGGTCAAATCCATATTTTACCTGCTGAGTTTCATGAAGGCCAATGAGGCCTCGGTAAAAGCGTTGAAAGAAGCCAGCGGCCTTTTAAAAGGAAGCGAGCTGATAGACAAAAAATTAACTTTCTGGACCATCACCCTTTGGGATAGCCCCGAATCGATGAAAAAGTTTAGAGGATCAGAGGCGCATCGCTACGCTATGCAAAAATTACCCACCTGGTGTAATGAAGGATCCTATCACCACTGGGAGCAGGATTCGGATGTATTCCCTGATTGGCAGACCATTTCTGAGCGATTGTTTACAGAGGGCCGTTTAACCAAAGTCAGAAATCCATCACAGGCCCAAACATTAAATCAGTTTCCTCCTATAAAATGGACCAAAACGGAACGGAAGCTGAAGTAGCAATTTCTATCGGGTTCCAGGTACAAAGCTGAGGGAGTGCCCGAAAATTTGAGGAATATTTATTTGGCAAAAAGCTGCCCGATATCCTTAAAAGCCTTAAACTCCAAGGCGTTCCCTGAAGGATCAGCAAAAAACATGGTAGCCTGCTCACCTGGAAGTCCTTTGAAACGTATTCCGGGCTCTATGATAAAGTGAATGCCTTTTTGTTTTAAACGTTTGGCAAGCCCCTGCCATTCATCCCATTCCAATACAACGCCAAAATGCGGTACCGGCACATCGTGACCATCAATCGGGTTTGTATGTAATTTCAGATCTCCTTCAGGTCGCGGCTTATAATGAATAACGAATTGGTGCCCATAAAGATCGAAATCGGTCCACAACTCATCGGTCCGTCCTTCATCACAGCCTAAAACTTCGCTATAAAATTTTCTAGCAGCATCCAGGTCGTAAACCGGAACTGCGACATGAAAAGGAGACAATTTTGCCATTAGCGTTCAAAAATTCTTTGGCAATAATAATCATTTTTCAATTGCATGGAAAAAAGCCAAGGGGGTGTTTGTTGATATAAATTTTCTCATAGAAGCCGAATGGGATTGTTGAATAAAGTGCCAAAAGCATACCAAACGATTTGTCTCCATTCGTTATAAGCCTCAACATGCCAAAAAATGCAGCTAAATATTATCATATTTGTTATTGATGAACAGCATTTGCCTGATCGAAGATGAACTAAAAGTAGCGTCCTTTATCCGGAAGGGTCTGGAAGAGCAAGGCTATAGGGTGTCAGTATCTGAAAATGGCAACGACGGCAAAATTGCACTCGCAAAGGAAAAATTCGACCTGGTTATCATGGATGTTATGCTTCCGGATATCAACGGAATAGCGCTATGCAAATCGATCCGTGATCGTGATACCGAAACCCCCATCCTGATGCTTACGGCATTAAACCAGGTTCATGACAAAGTATCGGGCTTGAAGGCAGGCGCCGACGATTACCTGGTAAAGCCATTCCATTTCAGCGAACTATTGGCTCGCATTGAAGCATTGATGAGAAGGAACAAAATAAAAGAAGAAGATCACCTGCTTACTTTTGATGATTTAAGACTCGACTTATGGACGAAAACTGCCGAACGTGACAACAAAAAGATCGCGCTCACAGTTAAAGAATACACGCTGCTGGAGCTTTTTATGCGCAACCCCAATAAAATACTTTCACGCGAATATATAGCCGAACAGGTTTGGGAAATAGGTTTTGATACCGGCACCAATTTTATTGATGTTTATGTGAATTACCTCCGCAAAAAGATTGAAAAAGACTTCAAAGGAAAACTCATACATACGGTAATAGGCATGGGCTATATCCTAAAACAGGACAATAAATAATGAAGATAAAGAATCGCCTTGCACTTTATTTCACGCTCATAAGTGCTGTGATATTGCTGATAGCGATGGCTGTTATCTTTTTTACGTTTAGCTCTTTTGTAAAGACCGATTTTTATAACCGCCTGATGGAAAGGGCCAATATTGCTGCCCAGCTTTACCTTGAGGCTGATGAGATCTCTGTCGATTCATTGAATCACGTGCGCGAACGTTATAGTAAACGGATACCCGGCGAGGTAGTTCGCTTTTATAATGACCGCAATGCACCCTCTTTTATTAAAGACAGACAACAATATTGGAGCGATGCAGTCATCAATCTGGTTCGTAAACGCAAAGTCGCAGAGTTTACCGAAGGAGATCGGCAAACGGTTGGTATCTATTATAATGATAACCAGGGGAATTTTGTGATTTTGGTGTCGGCGGAAGATGTACAGGGCGAAAAACGAATTCAGGACCTGATCGAGATCATCCTGATCATGGTTTTCATTGTATCAATTGTGCTTTTTTTAACCGGACGATGGTTTGCTAAAAAGGCGCTTGAACCTATTGACAGTATGGTCAGACAAGTGCAACAAGTACGAGTTAGTAAACTTGATCTGCGTATCAATGAAGGCAATGGAAAAGATGAGATCAGTATACTCGCCCAAAACTTCAATAAATTTCTAAAACACCTGCAGAACGCTTTCGAGTTACAACAAACATTCGTGATCAATGCTTCGCATGAGTTGCGGACTCCTGTAACCAGTATTATGGGTGAATTGGAGATATCGTTGAACAAGGATCGCAGTCCGGAAGAGTATAAAGATGTCATCAGGTCAGTTCTATCAGATGCCGAGCGCCTCAATGAAACTATCAGCAGCTTGCTGGAACTTGCCCAGGTTGATATGAGCTACACACAAGCTGCTACAAGTCCGGTAGCTATTGATGAATTGGTTTGGGAGCTTTCTGATTATTGGAATGCCAGGATCGGTAAGGGGAAATTTGTAGTGCACGTTATCAATTTGCCTGACGATCACGAAAAAATGCTTGTAATGGCTAATAAAGCGTTGTTGACCATAGCACTCAACAACATCATCGGTAACGCTTACAAATTTTCAAATAATGATATGGTGATTTGCGATCTGGACGCAGGAAGCAATTATATCCGTATCACTATTTCCGATTTTGGCGTCGGAATTCCGGAGGCGGAAACCGTAAAAATATTTCAATCATTTTATCGTGGGTCAAATGTAAAAAGCTTCTATGGGACAGGTATCGGACTTTATATAACCGGAAAAATAATAAACCTTTTTAATGGCAATATAACAGCGAAAACCAATGACAATAAAGGCACATCGATTATCATAGAGTTTAATGGATAACAGCAGCAATTAAAATTCTAATGTGATTCTAATCTTGCTTTAATCTTAGAGCACTAACTTTGCCTGAATAATTCATTTTATGAATAAAAATGCTTTTTGGATTTTATTTTTTCTGGTTTCATTTGGTGCTGGCAAAGTATCAGTGGCTCAAAATCAGCCGGTCGATACCTTGCATGTAACTTTAAAACAGACTGAAGATCTGTTTCTAAAAAACAACCTTGCATTGATATCGCAAAAGTATAATATCGATATCGCCAGCGCACAAGTAATTACAGCAAGACTATTTACTAATCCTGATTTTAGCTTTGCCAATGGTATCCATGCAACCGGAGTACCAAATGCCCTCAGTGAACAATCCGTTAGTGTTTCACAACTATTTTTTACAGCCGGGAAACGCAACAAAAATATTCAGTTGGCAAAGTTTAGTGTTGAACAAGCAAAATATCAATTCTTTGATCTGTTGCGAACACTGAAATTCACCTTGCATAGCGACTTTTATTCAATCTATTACCAATCACAATCAGCGAAAGTTTATAACGAAGAGATATCGTCGCTGGCAAAAACGCTGGCTGTTTTTAAAGAACAGTTTCAAAAAGGAAATATAGCCGAAAAAGAAGTTTTGAGAATTCAATCACAACTTTATTCACTCCAGTCGGAATATAATTCATTACTTTCTGGCATTGATACTGTTCAAAGCGAATTAAAGCTATTGATCAAAGCCTCGCCGCGTGTCTACGTCGATCCGCAGGAAAATTTTGAGATCAGCAACAAACAAATGGTTTCTTCGGTACCCTATCAGCAATTGCTTGATTCGGCTTATTCCAACCGATATGATCTGAAATATGCCAAAACTGCGGTAGATTACAACGAGCTAAATTTTCGACTGCAAAAAGCTACGGCAATACCGGATGTATCGCTATCCCTAAACTATGACAAACTTGGATCCTATGGCAATAATTTTATCAGCGCCGGAATTGCGTTTAGCCTTCCTTTTTTTAACAGAAACCAGGGAGGAATTCAGCAGGCACGAATTGCCATTGACCAAAGCAAAGTTCAACTACAAAGTCAGCACGACCAGGTTGAAAGCGATGTGGCTACAAATTACAAAAATGCATTGCGCCTTGAAAATTTGTATAATAGTTTCGACCCCAAATTTAAAGAAGACTTTACACACCTTATTCAGGAAGTTAGCCTTAACTATCAGAAAAGAAATTTGGGCATGCTTGAGTTTTTAGATTTCTACGATTCCTACAAAACCAATACGTTACAACTGAATAACCTTCAGCTTAACAGGGTAATTTCTTTGGAACAATTGAACTACGTTACTGGTACAACTTTTTTTAACAAACCATAAAAAATGGATTTCAAAAAGCATAAAATGATCCGAAACGCTGCAGCTTTAACGATGTTGGCCCTGGCATTGCAAAGCTGTCACCACGCCGAAGAAGAACAAAAAGATGAGAAGTTTCAGGTAACTGATACTTTATTACAAAGTCTTGTTATTGACACGGTAAAAGAAGCTAGCGCCCTATCCGAGATCAGCCTCACAGGAAGTATTGCTCCCGACGAGAATAAGTTGGTAAAGATATACCCAATGGTTAGCGGGATCGCACACGACATAAAAATTCAACTCGGTGATGTTGTAAACAAGGGGCAAACCCTTGCCGTGTTAAAAAGTGCCGAAATGGCCGGTTATACTAAAGACTATATTTCAGCCGAAGCCGACCTAAGAAGTGCAAGGCGAGCGTTCGAGTCGACCAGTGACCTCTATAAAAGCGGATTGGCCTCACAAAAAGACTATGAGCAGGCCCAATCCGACTATCAAAAAGCACAAGCAGAAATAAAACGCGCCGGAGAGGTAGTAAATATCAATAAAAGCAACAATGACGGATACCTGGTCAAGTCGCCGTTGACCGGCTTTGTAATTGAAAAAAACCTGACAGATAATGAACAGGTAAGAGCTGATAACAGTACAAATCTTTTCACGATAGCTGACCTTAGTGATGTATTTGTGTTGATCAATGTTTACGAATCTGATATTTCAAATGTGCAGGTCGGCGACCAGGTAAAAATTACCACGCTTTCTTTTCCGGATAAAGTCTTTACAGGCAAGATTGACAAGATATACGAAGTGCTGGACCCTGACAATAAAGTTGTAAAAGCCAGGGTAAAAATTGAGAACCCCGGTAATAAACTTAAACCTGAAATGTTTGCCAATGTGATCATCAAGGCAAAATCAGGGGAAAATTTACCTGTGGTAAATACCCGCGGCCTCATTTTCGATAACGATAAAGACTATGTGATCGTTGTTGATGGAAAAGCAAAAGTGCATATACAACAAATCGAGATCGCTAAACGGGTTGAAGATCGGGCCTATATAAAGGCAGGTTTGAAACCAGGCGACAAGATAGTTGGATCGAGGCAGTTATACCTGTTTGAATCACTCAAAGACTAATATTCACCGGAATTCGAAACTGAACTATCGATTTCAAAAACGCGCAATCCGAAATAAAAATGAATCGAATTATAAAAGCAGTATTGTCTTTTTCGCTCAGGAATAGATTTTTTATATTCTTTGTCACTGCACTGCTTGCCGTGGGGGGATACATTAGCTTTAAGAATATTAGCATTGATGCTTTCCCTGATGTAACCAACACATCGGTAACTATCATTTCGCAATGGCCGGGTCGGAGTGCTGAAGAAGTTGAGAAATTTGTTACCCGGCCGCTTGAGATAGCGATGAACCCTGCCGAAAAAAAAACAAGTATACGTTCATCTTCATTGTTTGGTCTTTCCGTCGTAAAAGTAACTTTTGATGACGACGTTGATTATGCTTTTGCCCGTTTACAGATAAACAATCACATAGCTGATGCCAACCTTCCTGATGGCGTCAATCCATCGATCGAGCCACCATATGGCCCTACCGGCGAGATATACCGTTTCACACTCAGCAGCAGCAAAAGATCAGCCCGCGACCTGAAAACCATCGAGGATTGGGTGGTAGAACGCGAAATTCGTGCCGTGCCGGGAGTTGCAGATATCAATAGTTTTGGTGGTGAGGTAAAAACATACCAAATCACCGTAGATCCACAAAAAGCATTGCAATATGGTGTTTCGGCACTCGAACTTTATGATGCCGTTTCGAAAAGCAATGTGAATGTAGGCGGAGACGTGATAGAACAGAGCGGACAAGCCTATGTGGTAAGAGGCATCGGTTTGCTTAATAATATTGATGAGATAAAAAATGTGGTTATCAATAACGTCAAAGGCACACCTATCTATGTCAAAACTATCGGCGAAGTTACCGAATCAGCACTGCCACGTCTCGGCCAGGTAGGGAGGGACCGCGATCCTGATGTGATAGAAGGTATCGTAGTAATGCGAAAAGGCGAAAACCCAAGCGAAGTAATCAAAGCATTAAAGGTAAAATTACACGACCTGAATACCAATATACTTCCTGACGACGTAAAGATATCAACCTTTTACGATCGTGAGGACCTTGTAAACTTTGCTACACACACCGTGTTGCACAATATGTTTGAAGGGATAATATTCGTGACAGTGATCGTATTCCTTTTCATGGCCGACTGGCGTACCACCCTTACCGTTTCACTGATCATTCCTCTTGCATTGCTGTTTGCTTTCGTTTGCCTTAAATTAAAAGGCATGTCGGCTAACCTACTTTCTATGGGTGCGATCGATTTTGGCATTATCATCGATGCGGCGGTAGTTATGGTCGAAGGCATCTTTGTGATTCTCGATCATAAAGCGCTCGAAGTGGGTATGGACAAATTTAACAAGCTTAGTAAACTTGGACTGATAAAAAAAGCCTGCCTTGTTAACGGCAAAGGTATATTTTTTGCAAAACTGATCATCATAACCGGACTCCTTCCAATTTTCAGTTTCCAGAAAGTTGAAGGCAAAATGTTCTCACCCCTCGCCTGGACGCTGGGATTTGCCTTGCTTGGCGCTTTGATCCTTACATTCACATTCGTACCGGCATTGGCCAGCGTACTATTGAATAAAAATGTTAAGGAAAGGCACAACGTAGTTGTAGAATTTATTACCAGGTCATTAATGCATATCAACGGTCTGTGTTTTAAATTCAGAAAATTCATGTTGCCATTTGCCCTGGTCTTTTTGGCTTTGGCTATCTTTAGTTTCAAATTCTTAGGTACTGAATTTTTGCCTGAATTAAACGAAGGTGCCATCTATGTAAGAGCTACCGGTCCGCTTAGTACTTCTCTGGGACAGTCAGTTAAACTATCCAACGAAATGCGTAAAGTATTTCTCAGTTTCGACGAAGTTAAACAGGTTCTATCACAAACCGGTCGCCCTAATGATGGAACAGATGCTACCGGTTTTTACAATATTGAATTTCACGTTGATATTTATCCCCAGGAACAATGGAAACTTAAAGAAACTAAGGAAGAGTTGATACAGCGGATGCAGGAAAAACTAAAATACATCCCTGGTATCGACCTGAACTTCTCTCAACCAATTTCCGACAATGTTGAAGAAGCTGTTTCCGGTGTGAAAGGTTCAATTGTCGTTAAGATGTTCGGCGACGACTATAAGTTTATTGAACGAAAAGAAGACTCTATTTATAATATACTTAAAGGCGTTAAAGGTATAGAAGACCTGGGCGTATTGAGGGATATGGGGCAGCCTGAGCTACAAATCAACCTTAATCAGGAAAAAATGGCGCAATATGGTGTAACTGCAGCCGATGCGAACGCTGTGATTGAAACTGCCATTGGGGGTAAAGCCGCTACCCAGATATATGAAGGCGAGCGAAAATTCGATTTAAGGATCAGGTATCCGGATAATTTCAGGAATAATATAGCTGCAATTGGCGATCTGCGCGTACCTTCTATCAGCGGCAATAAAGTACCGTTAAGGGAAATCTCTGAGATCAAAAAGATCACCGGTATCAGCATGATCTACCGTGATGATCATAAACGTTACGGAGCGATAAAATTTTCAATTCGCGGACGTGATATGGGCAGCACGATCAAAGAGGCACAGGACAAAGTTGAAGATAAAATTAAATTACCACGAGGTTACTTCCTTGAATGGGCAGGCGATTTTGAGAACCAGCAACGTGCGTCAAAAAGGCTAACACAGGTAGTGCCCATCAGTTTACTTTTAATTTTCTTTATTTTATTCATCTTGTTTGGTAACGTAACAGATTCTTTGCTGGTGCTTAACAATGTGCCGTTCGCAATTGCAGGAGGGATTCTCGCGCTATTAATTACGGGGGTTAACTTTAATATTTCGGCCGGCATAGGGTTTATCGCCTTATTTGGTATCTGTGTACAAAATGGTGTAATATTGATTACACGTTTTAAATTGAACATTCGTGAGCTTAAACGTAAAACGCTCTGGAGCTTTAGCGACGCGCTGAAAGAAGGCGTTCAGGATCGTTTGCGTCCCGTTGTAATGACGGCTATGATGGCAGCGATCGGTTTATTGCCTGCTGCTATTTCAAATGGCATCGGATCGGAAGCCTCCAAACCGCTTGCCATAGTTGTGATCGGTGGATTGATAACCAATACCAGTTTTAACCTTTTTATTTTCCCCATTGTTTTTTATTATGCCTACCGTAAGCGTGTGGCAACCGGGAATCTGGGACGATTGTAAGACTTATAATACCAATATTTATAATTCTGCCGGGCAGTACAGGCTGTACTGCCCGCTACATTCGGCTTATGTAATTAGCTGTTTTTTATCAATACAGCCCGCTTCCTGAAGGAAATCGATCAAAACGGATACTTAACTAATTTTAACAAAGATCAGGAAACTGTCAACTCTCCACGCAAATCGGTTTCGAGCAGTTCTTTGATAATGAGCGGGTCCTCATATTGCCCCAACAAAAACATCATCTTGGTTACAGCAGCTTCGTAAGTCATATCAAACCCATTGGCGATACCCATGTCTTTCAGTTCTTTGCTGGTCTCGTATCGGCCAAGTTCAACGGTACCTACTTTACACTGCGAAATATCAAGGATCACCTTGCCATCATTGATGGCGCCTTTCAGCAGATCTGTAAACCATTTATCGGTAGTGGTATTGCCTGCACCGAAGGTTTCCATGACGATACCCCGAACATCAGCGTCCAATATGTTCTTCACTACTTTGGGACTGATACCAGGATAAAGTTTCAATACAGCTACATCACTTGCCAGCTTTTTATGAACTTTTAACGGCCCATCTACCGGTTGCCTGATATCGTTGATACTGAATTTCAGGTGCACACCTGATTCGGCCAGAATAGGATAATTTGGTGAGCGGAAAGCTTCAAATTTGGATGAATTGTACTTAAATGCCCTGTTACCCCTGAATAATTTATAATCGAAATAGATACAAACTTCAGGAACCCGGGCACGTTCGAACTTTTTGGCTTTTGCTATTTCGATGGCTGTCATCAGGTTTTCCTTGGCGTCAGTTCTGATGGCGCTTATCGGCAATTGCGATCCTGTGAATATGATCGGTTTTGCCAGGTTCTCGAGCATAAAGCTGAGGGCAGAAGACGTAAATGCCATGGTATCTGAACCATGGAGGATCACGAAACCATCTACCTGGTCGTAATTATCTTTGATGAGACCGGCTATCTCGCTCCAGATATCCGGGTTCATGTTCGACGAATCGATAATATGTTCAAAAGAATGGACCATGATCCTGGCATTAAGGCGCTCCAGTTCGGGCACGTTTTCCATGATCTGCTCAAAATTGATAGGCCTGAGCACTTTGGTTTTGGGATCGCTCATCATACCGATTGTCCCTCCGGTATAGATGATCAGTATTTGGTTCATGTGTGTGTTGTTATCATCAAATGATGCATCTGATTATTGGCGTATCATCTGCATCAAAAGCTCATGGTTACAAGATAGAACAAAAAAAGCGACAGGCAAACCCGTCGCTTTTATATTTTTGACTGGTTTTGTGATTAAACCAGCAAGCGAACGGGTTCTTCTAACAGCGATTTGAGTGTTTGCAGGAAAGCTGATCCGGTTGCTCCATCAACCACACGGTGGTCGCAGGTAAGGGTAACTTTCATCACGTTTCCTGGTACAACTGCTCCGCCTTTAACCACAGGCACTTGTTGTATGCCACTAACGGCAAGAATACAAGCATCTGGTGGGTTAATGATCGCCGTAAATTCATCTACGCCAAACATACCAAGGTTTGATATGGTAAAGGTTGAGCCTTCCCAATCTGAAGGTTGCAACTTTTTGGCTTTAGCACGCTGCGCAAAATCTTTCACTTCAGCTGAAATAGCACTTAATGATTTGCCATCTGCAAAACGTACAACCGGTACCAGCAAACCATCTTCAACAGCCACTGCTACACCTATATTCACATGTTCATTTGTACGTATACTATCACCCAGCCAACTTGAATTAACGGCAGGGTGTTGCTTTAATGCTACTGCACAAGCCTTCAAAACAAGGTCGTTAAACGATATTTTAACCGGCGCAACTTCGTTCATCTTGTTACGAGCGATCACCGCCTGATCCATATCGATGGTAATGGTAATATAGAAATGCGGTATAAGGAAGCTCTCAGATAAACGGCGCGTAATGGTTTTACGCATTTGCGTTACCGGCTTGTCGGTGTATTTCTCCTGGCCGATATATTGCGGGATCGGTTTTGCAGCCGGTGCTTCTTTTGCAGCCGGTGCCGAAACTGCGCTTTCAGCTGGTTTACTACCTGCTGGTGCAGCTTTAAATGACTCTACGTCTTTCTTAACGATACGACCGCCATCAGCACTACCTTTTACATCGTTCAGGTTAATGCCTTTGTCTCTGGCAATTTTTCGTGCAAGTGGTGATGCTTTAACGCGACTGTCATCATCGTTTGAAACAGTTGCTGCAACTACTGTTTGGGTAGCTGCTGCGGGTTCTTCTTTAGCTGCTTCCGGAACAGGGCTGCTTTCATTACCAGCTTGCAGCAATGGCGTAATATCGGTGCCTTCTTTACCAACGATGGCAATGATGCCATTAACCAATGCGGCTTCCCCTTCTTTTACACCAATGTATAAAAGTGTTCCGGCCTCATAACCAACAACTTCCATGGTCGCTTTATCCGTCTCTACATCCGCCAATGAGTCATCGGCTTTAACCTTATCACCAACTTTAAAATTCCATTTTTGAATAACACCTTCAGTCATGGTATCACTCAGCAAAGGCATACGGATAACTGTAGCCGGAATTTTTGAGGTATCAACCTTAGGAGCGGCTGCGGCAACGGGAGTTTTTTCTTCAATCGGCTTAGCAGGGGCAGGTGCAGCACTTTCAGCCGAACCAGCCAGCGCCGATTTGTAATCCTCTCCTTCTTTACCCAATACAGCGATAACGGTATCAACGGGCACAGCTTTACCCTCCTCGACGCCGATATATAATAAAGTGCCATCCTGGAATGATTCGAAATCCATAGTGGCCTTATCAGTCTCTACTTCGGCCAAAACATCACCCGATTTAACTTTGTCGCCAACTTTTTTATGCCATTTTGCTAATACCCCTTCTGTCATGGTATCGCTCATTTTGGGCATTTTAACTACTTCGGCCATATAGTATTAAATGAATAGTAGGTTTTATAATAAGTATAAATATTAGTCCTTAATAAAAGGATAATCATGCTCAACGTAAACATCGGTATAAAGCTCTGAAGCCTCAGGCCATGGCGATTCTTCAGAGAATTTCACTGATTCTTCTACTACACCTTTAATTTTCTCTTCCATATCCTCGAACCATTTTTCATCGGCATAACCTTCAGCCAGGATCGCGTGCCTAACGGCCTCAATAGGATCTTTTGCCTTATAGCTTTCCAACTCCTCTTTAGTACGGTATTTCTGCGGGTCCGACATGGAGTGACCTTTGTAACGGTAAGTACGCATTTCTAGGAAGGTAGGACCTTCACCGGCACGTGCGCGCTGAACTGCTTCGTCCATCGCATTGTGCACAGCTACAGGATCCATTCCATCAACTGGTGAAGATGGCATGCCATAAGGTAAACCTAATTTATAAATATCTGTTTGTATCGTTGTACGCTCAACTGAGGTTCCCATGGCATAACCGTTGTTTTCGCAAATAAAAATTACCGGTAGTTGCCAAAGTGCTGCCATATTGAAAGTCTCTGTCAGGGCACCCTGGCGCACCGCACCATCGCCCATATAGGTGCAGCAAACAAAGTCTGTCCCTTTATACTTTTCAGCGAAAGCTATACCTGCACCCATAGGCACTTGTCCGCCAACTATACCATGGCCGCCATAAAAATTATTTTCTTTGTCGAACATGTGCATCGATCCACCTTTGCCTTTAGAGCATCCGGTAGCTTTTCCGTACAGCTCGGCCATAACGGCATTAGGTGATGTACCCATGGCAAGCGCATGTGCGTGATCCCTATAGGCAGTGATCATACTGTCGCCATGCTTTAAAACAGACATGGCCCCAGCCATTACAGCTTCCTGACCTATATACAGGTGGCAGAAACCACGAATCTTCTGTTGCCCGTAAAGTTGTCCGGCTTTTTCTTCAAACCTGCGCATCAGAAGCATAGCTTCATACCACATCAGGTAGGTTTCTTTGGTTATTGCGATTGAACTCATCTGTTTATAAACCCGATTTCTTTTTTTGCGAAAGCGCAAATCTAATTATATCCGCGTAAATATCGAAACGGGAACAAATTTGTTAGAAATATTTCATTCTCTCTGTAACTTTTCTAAAACTCTGACGTAAAAAGCAAAAGGCTTCTATTTTTTACATTTTTGATAAAAAAGTCACTATAAATTTGAAATTCTAAAAAATTAAGATAGTTTTGTGTCCTACTATCGACAAAGGTTAGGTTTAATAATTCGCTGTTGTTCTCAGTAACATCAAAGACTAATGATTAAATGAAGAAATATCTATTAGCTATCTCCCTCAGCCTCAGCATTCTAGCAGTTCAGGCGCAGACGAAACCCGCTGCAACTCAACCTGCCGAGAAAGTTAACGATGAGGACCAAAGTTTAGCAAAAGATTACTTTTCACAGATAATGGGAGTTGCTTTGTCGACAACTTCTAACGTAAAGCTTTTTCAATTCGTTTATGACTGGATCGGCACTCCCTACCATTTCGGCGGCTCAAGCAGAAAAGGTATCGATTGCTCGGGCTTTACCAAGGAATTATACAGTAAAGTTTTTAATCTGACTATCAAGCGTAATTCGCGTGATATATTTAGCATGGTTAGCCCGGTTCGCAAAGAAGATTTGCAGGAAGGTGATCTTGTTTTCTTTAAAATACACAGCCGCAGTATCAGTCACGTTGGTATCTACCTTGGCGACGGCAAATTTGCGCATGCCTCTATTAAAGGCGTGGCGATAGGTAATCTCTCTGACGGATATTACAGCAAATATTTTTACAAAGGAGGTCGACTACTCGATGTCTTCAAAAAACAACTAGAGGAAACTCCTGACAATAGCAACAGCCAGTAAGATTTTTGAAGATCCTTTCCAAACGAAAGGATTTTTTTTTTGATATGAGAGTACTCTCCCTTATCCTGATCACTTTTTTAGCATTGCCGCTGCATGCCTGCAATTCACCGGCTTCGCCCCCTGCAAACCCCATCGTACATAAAAAAAAGGCTACCAGTAAAACCCTTACGATTGTGCGTCCTGTTGTAAAAGATACAATTACGGTGACTGCAGTAGGCGATATGATGCTTGGCACCACCTATCCTGATCCGGGCAATTTACCACCAGACAGCGGAAAAAGAAGTTTTATAGCAACCCAACCCTATTTTGCGGGTTCTGATATCGTGTTCGGAAATCTGGAGGGTTCGTTATTAGATCATGGTCTGCCGGCCACTTTCAAAAAAAATCTTAAAGTTGCTTATTTATTCAGGATGCCAACCGGGTTTGCGCATGTTTTTAAAAATGCAGGCTTTAACCTGTTAAGCATTGCAAATAACCACATTACCGACTTTGGCGAAAATGGCTGCAAAAGTACCATGAAAACCCTGGACAGTATCGGTATTCATTACGCTGGTTTAGATGTTTGTCCTTTTTCGATATTTAAGAAAGATAGCATCACCTATGGCTTTTGTGCTTTTGCACCTAATGCCCATACCAGTCCTTTACTTTTAACACGTCATGTTCAGGCCATGATCAGGAGTTTGAAAGCGCAATGCGATGTGGTTATCGTTTCGTTCCATGGCGGCGCTGAAGGCCCTACCTATGAACACGTTCCTTTTAAAATGGAATCGTTCCTTGGTGCCAAAAGAGGCGATGTACATGCCTTTGCACACGCAGCAATTGAAGCCGGCGCCGATCTTGTGCTGGGCAACGGCCCTCATGTAAGTCGGGCGATCGAAAAATATAAAGGCCGCCTGATTGCTTACAGCCTTGGAAATTTCTGTACTTACAAAAGTGTTAGTGTAGCAGGTGTTTGCGGAATGGCACCCATGCTGAAAGTAAAAATCTCAAAGAAAGGTGAATTTATCAGTGGAAATATCGTTTCTTTTCAGCAAAATCACCAGAATGGCTTAACACGCGACACACTGAATCGTGCAGCTAGGCGCATCAGACTGTTAACCGAAAAGGATTTTCCAGGTTCGGGTTTGCAGATCACCGACGACGGTACCATAACATCCCTTCATTAATTGGCTAACCGATAATATTTAGCAAATTCCGACGCGGAAATTCAGGTAAAATAACACTACATTTATTTATCAATAACTTGCAAACCATGAACCCGGCTTTACCTTTTCTTGTGATCGTTTTTATAGGGCTGATCATACTTTTCAGCTCTTTTGTTACTGTTAAACAAGGCACTGTCGCCGTTATCACGATATTCGGCAAATTCAGACGCATACTGCCTCCGGGGCTTAACCTGAAGTTACCACTGATAGAACAGATCCATAGTCGTGTATCGATACAGAACCGCTCTGTCGAGCTCGAGTTCCAGGCCGTTACTATCGATCAGGCGAAAGTGTATTTTAAAGCCATGCTGCTTTATTCGGTTCTTGACCAGGCCGAAGAGACCATAAAAAACGTAGCCTTCAAATTTGTTGACGAAAAAAACCTGATGCAGGCTTTGATCCGTACCATTGAAGGTTCGATCCGGGCTTATGTTGCTACCAAACGACAGGCAGATGTATTGACGCTGCGAAGCGATATTGTACAGCATGTGAAGCAACAGCTCGATCAGATCCTGGAGACCTGGGGATACCATTTACAGGACCTGCAATTGAATGATATTACATTCGACGAAGTGATCTTGAAATCGATGAGCCAGGTTGTTGCATCCAACAACTTAAAAGCAGCCGCAGAAAACGAAGGTCAGGCTTTATTGATCACTAAAACCAAAGCTGCCGAGGCAGAAGGTAATGCCATCAAAATTGCGGCTGAAGCTGAGCGCCAGGCTGCACAGTTGCGGGGCCAGGGCATCGCCTTATTCCGCGAAGAAGTGGCCAAAGGTATGTCGGCCGCTGCTGAAGAAATGCACAAGGCTGACATTGATACTTCGGTGATCTTATTCACCATGTGGACAGAATCCATCAAGCATTTTGCCGAGAACTCAACCGGTAATGTTATTTTCCTGGATGGATCAGTAGAGGGAATGGAGCGCACGATGAAAGAGGTTATGAGTTTAAACCTTTTAAAGACCGATCATGTCAAAAAGGGAAAATAATCCCTTTTTGATCAAATGCTGTTGAAATTTCCGGGCCTGATTTGCTGCCTGTTTTTTACTTTCTCCAACCCATTTACAGCCCGGGGCCAGTCATTCCGGCAGCTGACGCTTAATGATTTTCAAGGTCCCCCAAGACGCTCGGGCGACATCGTAGCAGAAACTGCCTGTTCGATCAGTATGAAATACGATGTACATGCCAGAAACGGCGTTTACCGCCTTGTTTTTCATATCCATCTTGAACTTGACAAGCAACGGTCCTGGCTTGACCAGGAACGGCTTATTACCCCATCAAAAATCGCCGAAGTATTGCAGCACGAACAAGGGCACTATACCATCAGCTATTTTGAACAACAAGAACTGCAACGCGTGTTGAGCCAAGCTAAATTTGACCGAAATTACCAGGCTGAGGTTGAACAGATCTTTAACCGCATACACGACAAGTACGAGCAATTGAACCTGGATTATGATGATGATACGGATCACTCGAGAAACAGCGTCCAACAAAGCAGCTGGGATAAATACTTTAAGCGAAGGTTAACCGGGAATTCCGAACAATAGTATTACGGGTTGTTTGATGCAAAGTCTGTCGATAAAATAGCTGCAACAAACAGCCAAAAAGGAGCCATTAATAAAAGGAGTATCTTAGCGCAGGCTATCAAGCCAGATCAATTGCCGGCTGATTTATAGTCGGAAATATTTAACCGCTCCCGGCAAAAACTGTACTCGTGCTCCTGGTTGGAGCAGATTATGGTCAGACGGCCGGCAGCAAATTGTTCTACAAGGTTAAGGTACCATTTAACGCCTTGCGCATCGAGGTTTGAAGTGGGTTCATCCAGCATCAGCATGGCTGTATCTGAGCAAAAAGCCAGGGCCAATTTTAGCCTTTGTTTCATGCCCGACGAAAAATACCTGATCAATTTATGTTTACTGGTTTGCATGGCCAGCAGCTCGACCATCGCTCCATTGTCCATCCCAGACTTCCGGGTTTTAAATTTGAAATGGAAATCGATCATTTCCGTCAGCGAAAATTCTTCGATCAATTCGAGGTAAGGCGCAGCCAGACTTAAATGATTGAATACCTGTTCGGCTTCGACAGGTTTATCTGCCAATGTATAGGAAATTGTACCGATTGAAGGCCCAAGGCTTCCATTTAATACACTCAGCAAGGTCGATTTCCCCGAGCCATTTGGACCAAGAACAGCATAGGAACTCCCCGGAAAAAACTCGTAATTGATATCACGGAATATCCAATCACGGTTAAAACGACGGCCTAAATTTTGGAGAGTGATTTTCATTTTTGGATGACCATAGACCCGAGACCAGTAACCCGGCCAAAGCTACTATATACCAAAGCCTTTCATGATACCGCGCTGTGAATTGGAAACGAAGTTGATGATCTCGTCACGTTCAACAGTCGGCGCAAATTCGGCCTCAATGATATCCATTGCTTTGGTTACATTGTATTTTCTCAAAAAGATGATGCGATAAATTTCCTGTATCTCATTGATGGTCGCGGCCGAAAAACCCCGGCGGCGTAAGCCTACAGAATTGATACCGATATACGACAATGGCTCGCGCCCGGCTTTAGTATAAGGAGGAACATCCTTCCGCACCAATGAGCCGCCGGAGATCATGCTATGCGCCCCGATCTCAACGAATTGGTGCACGGCCGAAGTCCCGCCAATGAAAGCATAATCGTAAATATTAATATGCCCCGCTAATTGCACAGAGTTGGCAATGATCACATTATCGCCGATAACGCAATCATGTGCTACGTGAACATAGGCCATTAACAGGCAATTGCTGCCAATTGTAGTTGTGTTTTTATCAAGAGCCGTTCCGCGATTCAGGGTTACGCATTCGCGGATGGTTGTGTTATCCCCAATGGTAACGGTACTTGGTTCGCCGCGATATTTAAGATCCTGC
>CAIPDP010000107.1 GCA_903863845.1 uncultured Mucilaginibacter sp.
ATCCCGCGGTCGACCCTTTACTGTTGCAGGCTTACCATGAAATGAATTTGTCTGGTGAGATGGGACTAAGAGTTAATGCTATCCCCATATTGTTACCCGATGGTGGTGAAAGGCCATTTGATCTGCCGGAATATTTTGTTTCGGATTGGTTTAGCGTAAATACCGTAAAGTTTTTCAGCGACGGCGGGCTCAGCGGCAAAACAGCAGCACTGAAGCGCACTTATAAAAATACGGCTGAACACGGTGTGTTGCGTCTTCAAAGGGCGCAATACCTGGAGTTGGGTAGGGCGGCACTGGAAAATGGACTGGGTTTGGCAACCCATGCCATTGGCGATGCCGCAATTGAATTCGTGATCGGATGTTATCAGGAGCTATCCAAACCCTTTCCAGGAAATATCAAAAGAATAGAGCACCTGGGTCTTCCGGAAGAAAAGCACCTGAATGCTATGGCAGCGGCTGGGATCGCCACATCGATGCAAACTATTTTTATCAGCGAACTCGGGAAAAATTTCCGGCAATACCTCGACCAGCAATACCTCGATCATTGCTACCCCGTAAAATCTGTATTACAACATGGCATTTTAACCGCATTGTCTTCAGATGCACCAGTAGTTAGCGATCTGAATCCATTGAAGGGTGTTGCAGCGGCGGTTGCGCGCAGGGACAATGAAGGATTTGAAATAGCACCCCATGAGGCCATCAGTGTTGAAGCTGCCTTAAAAGGTTATACCTTAAGTGCGGCAGCTATTAGCGGTAACGCAAAAATGGGGACGCTGGAGCCCGGGCAATATGCCGATCTGGTTATGCTGGATAAAAACCCAATGCAGGTAGATGCTTCCGAATTATCGTCGATCAAAGTTGAAAAAACCTATATCAATGGCATTTGTGTTTATCAGGCTTAAGAGGTTATACATCGTATTTATGGGAATCAGCATCTTAGCTAGATAAAAAGCAAGTATTTACGTAACTTTAGCTGTGCGATTCTTTATCGCGGGGCATAACAAAAAGTTATGAGATCCTGCCCTTAGGACCCTTTTATTTCAGGGCCTTCATTTTGTGAATTTACAATACCGCTATGCTACAAAAAGTTTTATCCTATCAAATTGCGGACAGTATAGATATTAAGTTATTTAAAGCCGCCTTTAAAGCTGAGCTGCATTATGCTGATGCCGATGAGTTGTTTTATACGACCGGCAACGACCAATTCATATACATCTTCCGGTACGGTGTGGTTTGCTTTTTAAATTATGACCATATCAAGATCAGTGAATTCCTGAGGTTAATATCCTCCTATTGCAAAAATGCTTTTGACCAAAGCCTGACTGAAGAGTTTGAAATATTAACCAAAGCCGGTAAAAATAAGATCGGTTTTAACTCGATCGAGATCGTTGACTCGGATATCGAGGTGTTACGGTTGATCATGCTTACGGTATCTCAGTCCGTAGCGCTTGACTATTATGAAGAACAAACTACACGGCTGATCGAAGAAACCAACCGGCATACGCAAATGCTGGAAGCTAAAGGAAGGCTCAATATTTCGGGTATCAACCTAAAGAAATATATTGGCAAAACGCTGGTGTTAAAAAACAGGATCGCCGAAAACCTATATATTTTCGATTCCCCACCCGAAACCTGGGACGATGAAAATCTGAACAAGATCCATATCGATCTGAAGCGTACTTTCGATCTGCAGGAACGATTCAGGGATATTCAGGAAGGATTAAATATCGTAAAAGATAATTTAGAGTTATTTAAAGACCTGCTCCAATACCGGAACAGTTTCCGGCTCGAAATTGTCATCATCATCCTGATCCTGGTAGAAGTGTTGAATATTTTTGTACAGCGGATATTTCATTAGAAAGGGCAGTTGACCGCCTATACCGCCCCCCGCCCATTCAAGCGTCACGCTTAAACGTTGCTTATGTCCAGGCGTCACGCATGGACGGGCGAAGCAAAACAAAAAGAGGCTACATTTGCATGTAACCTTTTTTTTTCTGCGGAATGGACGGGACTCGAACCCGCGACCCCATGCGTGACAGGCATGTATTCTAACCAGCTGAACTACCACTCCGTTCTGCCGGGGGAAACCCCCGGTAGGGGCTGCAAATATAGCCACGATTTTTTATTCCGCAAGGTTTTTTTTAAAACTTAATAGAACAGGCTGGCAGTCAGGGTTTAGCGGTGCGAAACTATGAGCAGATCAAGATCTTTGCATGGAATATTGAAGCGTTCGCCGATAAATTTATTGGTAAGTTGCCCTTCAAAAATATATACAGCATTACGTACACCGGATTTTTGCCAGATAACATTCTTAAGTCCGCCTTTTTCGCCGATATCAAGCAGGATGGGTGTAAAGATGTTGGTTAGTGAATAAGTAGCTGTTCTGGCCACGCGCGAAGCAATATTAGGCACGCAGTAATGTATCACATCATATTTGCGGAACACAGGATGGGTATGGTTGGTCACCTCCGATGTTTCGAAACAACCGCCCTGGTCTATACTTACATCGATGATGACAGAATTTGGTTTCATACGACTTACTGTGCTTTCTGAAACGATACAGGGGCTCCGGCCATCCTCGGCGCGCATGGCGCCTATGGCTACGTCGCAGGTAGTGATCGCTTTTTCGAGGACAATTGGCTGAACTACCGAAGTAAATACACGTGAGCCTATATTATTTTGTAAACGGCGTAATTTATAGATCGAAGGATCAAAAACCTTCACCTCGGCACCAAGTGAAATGGCGGTTCTGGCGGCATATTCGCCAACGGTACCAGCGCCTAATATAACGATCTCGGTTGGTGGCACGCCGGTAATGCCCCCCAGCATCAGGCCCTTGCCGTCAAAAATATTACTGAGGTATTCTGCTGCGATCAGGATAGAAGTAGCACCCACAATTTCGCTCATCGCGCGGACCACTGCCAGTGAGCCACCCTCATCGCGCAGATGCTCAAAGGATAATGCGGTGATCTTCTTTTGTAGAAGAGCATGCAGGCATTCAGCTTTTAAGGTTGATAACTGCAGGGTCGAAATCAAGATCTGATGCGGTTTCATCAGCTCGATCTCCTGAAGGGTTGGAGGAGCTATTTTGATGATGATATTAGCCTCATATACCGCCTTGGTATCGTAAACAATATGGGCACCCTGTTCACTGTAATCTTTATCCGAAAAATTGGCAGCTTGCCCGGCATTGTTTTCCAGGATAACTTCATGCCCGTTATTGACCAGCAGCGCTACCGAAAGCGGTGTCAGCGCTATGCGGTTTTCCTGGAAGGAAGTTTCTTTAGGAATGCCGATATAGAGCTTATTCTTTTTATTCTTTACCTCCAGCATCGACTCCTGGGGTTGCATCATTGCCTGCCTGGCAACATCAGAAAAACCACTGTATAACTCAGAACTCATTATAATTTATTTCCGGATGATGAAGATAAGCAAAAAACGATTGATATTAAACTAAATCTTTGTAAAAGTTAGCGAGCGTTTGCCATCAGGGTATACTTGTATATCAATGCCGATATAATGTTGAGGGAGCAAACTTTCAATTTTTTCGGGCCACTCAATAAAACAATAATTGCCCGAGTAGAAATATTCCTCATAGCCCATATCCAGCGCTTCCTCTGGTTTCTTTAGCCTGTAAAAATCGAAATGAAAAATTTTGTCGTCGCCGCAGCGGTATTCGTTGACGATGGAAAAAGTGGGACTGGTTACATTTTCATCGACGCCGGCAAATTTGCAGAGCGATTTGATGAAGGTTGTTTTCCCGGCACCCATGTCACCGTTGAACAGGAATATTTTCTCGTCGCCGGCAAACTTCATTAATTTTTCAGCAGCAGCGGGTAATTCGGACAGGTTTTCAAGGGGAAATACCATGGATACAAAGGTAGTATATTAATAGATTTCCGGCTAAATTTTAGCAAATCTGTACTAAAAGTGTAACGAAACGGGCAATTTACTGTAGAATTATTTGCATACAAAGCAAATTATATTAATTGTGAAGTAATATATTATAGTCAGGGATGGGGATAATTTTAATTATTGAGAAATTATATACTTCGCTATTTATCAGTTAGTTGTTGGTTTTACCTTAAGTTTACCGGGTACAAACAGGGGTAAAAATTCAACATTTTATTGTTGTTAAAATTGCCCTTTCAAGCTTGGTTTGGGCGCTGTGTCCGCAGGCAAAAAAGTGCCTTAAAGCGATTTAAATGCCTTTTTTACGATTTTATCGCTGTGGGGTTTGTTGCCCATTTTGGGGAATAAAAACGACCATTATTTTGCGGTTTGCAGGAAGATAAAATATCTGTTTTTAGTCAAAATCCTGCTTTCTCGTCAGGAAACAGGCTAAAACCACGCGATAGTGTATTGGGGCATGATATTTGTATGGTTTAAGCGCACACGCTAAACATAATAAAGTTACTGAACTGACGCTGATGAAAAACTGGTACAAAAATCTACGCTTCCTGGTTATTATACCCCTGCTTGTTTTACTTGCCGGAAAGGCTTCTGCACAGGTAACTTACGACTGGAACGGGTCGTTAAGTGTACAGTGGAATACTTCGGCAAACTGGTCGGTTAATGGTGTTGTTCAAACTACATCTTATCCCGGAGATCCGCTGCGTAGTGGTAGCAATACTGATATTGTGCAATTTGGTGTGAATATATTTTTTTCGTGGAGCCCTGGTTATACGACAGGCGCGACTAATTATCATCCTATACTTCCTGTAACTGATAATATTACTGTAGCATCAGTGATAATCGGCGATAACTCAAATACCAACGGTGTTGAAACAGATATTTTTTTAGATTTCGAGGGAACATTAAATGTTACTGGAAACATTTTGCAAATGCACAGTAATAATACAGGTCTTGTAGGACAGGTGGGCAATCTTAGCTATCCTGCTCCGTATTATTATCACATACAAACGCGTTTTTTTGGTGCGGGGAATGTTAATTGTACTAATTTCCAAGTGGGTGACAATACCGTACCACCGGTAGCAGGGGTTAACAACGTAACGCGATTCAACATTGGTGATGGCCAGAATGATGGAATAGGTTTGAACATTGTTGTTAGCGGAAATTTCATTGTTAATACGGCTACTTATAATGACCCCTCTACCGGGTTAATTCTTGCTGTAAGTAGTGCAGATGTATCAGTAAATGGCGGTAGTATAACGATCGGTAATCAACTAAGATTGCAAAATTATGGCGAAATTTATTACACTTCGTATACTTACCAACCACAGGCTGTTTTTGTAACTAGCATAAGAAATAATAACGCCAATACCATCATTAATTTACAGGGCGCCCATGCCTTATGGATTCAACCCATAGACCCTATTAGTCACCAATATGCAGGAGACAATATTGCATTTTATGGATTAGGCAATGTCCCGGTAAACCAAACTGGTAATAACCCTGGTGTTAATGCGCCTCTTGGCAGGACTACGGTAATTTACTCGGGCAATGTTGACCAGGAGGTTTACACAACAAGTAGTTTTGGCAGCAATTATCTGTTCCTTAGCGATGGTGGCACTTACAACTACCTTCAATTTTCAGGCTCGGGACGAAAGATTATTGACGCAACACCCTATGCTAGTTTTCCCCTGATCATTTCGGGAGATATAACACTCGGACCTGGCACTGAAACAGTTGATCTGAGCACCAATAATCCTAAAATAGTACTCAACAATGGGTCAAATATTATTTACAATGCCTACGGGCAAAACACTTATTTAGCCCCCAGCGGTTTATATACCATACCAAATGTTTCAAATTTCAACACCTCGGCAAATACAACATTTCAAAATGGATCGAAAACTTTAACGCTCCCAGGCAATGTGGTTAATGGCGGCACGTTTAATACAAGCACAGATACGGTTAATATTGCCGGTCAATACACCAATACAGGTACTTTTAAGCAAACTGGTGGCACCGTAAACTTTACGCAGCCAACTGCACAAAGCCTTACTGATAATAGTACAGGTGGTACTACCTTCAGCAATGTATTTATGAAAAATGGCGGTACCATTACCATGTCAGGTTCAGGCAGCGGTCAGTTTTATATTGCTCATAACGGTTTCCTTAACATGGCCAATTCTACTACATTGAATGCTAATGGCTTTTTGACGGTCTCATCCGATGCAACAGGTTCCGGAACAGTAACGGCTATTCCAACTGGCTGTAGCATTAATGGTAATGTAACAATTCAGAGATACGTATCGGCAAACAGGGGTTATCGTCTGTTGTCATCACCGGTTTATGTGGGTAATGATGGCACTAATAATTATTTAGGTGTTAATTACCTGCTTACCAATACTGTAGTAACAGGTAGTGGAGGCGGTTTTAATAAATCGGGCAATCCAACTTTATACTTGTGGCGCGAAAACCTGGTGCCTCAATACACCACTTTCCTTAATAGTAACTATGTAGGCATCAGCGATATCACCAACCCTGCCGCTTACGGACTGAGTGACGCTACCTACCCAACCAAGGATATCCCAGTGGGTAACGGCTTCCTGTTCTATTACCGTGGCAGTATCAAACAAGCTACCATTGGCGCACTAACTACAGCCGGTGCAGCCGCTACAACAGATACCTTAAATGCTGTGGGTACGCTTAATCAGGGTTCGGTTAGCGTACATCCATGGTATCAGGGTTCATCAACCAATTTGGGCTGGTCTACAACTAATTCCGGCAACCCGCTTATACAGGGATTCAACCTGGTTGGTAACCCTTACGCCAGTTCGATCGACTGGGATAAATTGGATACCGTAAACTCATCAGGCGCTATTTATGCACCACATGTTACTGCATTTAGCTACCAGCTGGTGCCAGTAGGCCTGCCTGGCGGTGGTAACTACAACGTGTACATGGCTGGTTCAACCAGCAAGACAGGTAGTCAGGGTGTTGCTAACAGCAATATTATTGCAAGCGGTCAGGGATTCTTTGTGCAGGCAACCAGTGGCTCTGCCTCGCTTACTTTTTCCGAAGCAGCTAAAACTAATACGGTAAAAACCGGTGCCAATTTATTGATGGGTAAACCTGTTGCCAATGTTACACCGCAATACCTGCGCATTCAATTTGGAATGGATACCCTTAATACCGATGGAACGGTAATCCGTTTTAATCAAAATGCAAAATCAAATTTCGATGTGGCAGAAGACGCCCGTTACCGTGTTGGTACAGGTAAGGTGAGTCTGTCAAGCTTATCGTCAGATAACGTTCCCGTAGCTTATAACCAGTTACCGCTGACATTAAAGGGTGATACCATCCACCTGAACATTAAAGCAACCACCAGTGGAACTTTCAGTTTCAACATCAAAGAGTTGGTGGGTATCCCGCAATTATATAATGTATTGCTGGTTGATGCTAAAACCAATGATACTACTGATCTGCGCAAAACGCAAAGCTATAGCTTTACCATCAACACCGGCGATACAACCACTTTTGGCGCACACCGTTTTAGTGTGGTCATCAATCAAAACCCTGCTTTGCAATACAAGCTCTTAAGTTTTAACGGCAGCCAGGTAGGTACAAGCAAGCATGTACAGTTAACATGGTCGACCGTAAATGAGCAAAACTACACCCACTTTACCGTTGAACGCAGCAACGATAATGGCAAAACATTTAATGTGGTAGGTGGCCTGGTATCAACCGGCGCTGGGACCTACGCTTTGCTCGACAGTTATGCCTACGATGGCGATAATCAGTATCGTTTAAAACAGATAGATTACAATAATGATATTACCTATTCTAACATCGTTGATGTGAAGATCAGCAGCCAGGGCAACAGCGATCACCTGAGCATATACCCTAACCCTGCTTCCAGCAATATCAGCATAAGTTTTGTGCCTAAAGCGGTCAGCAAAACAACCTATAACTTAAGAATCAGCAATAGTGCCGGTATCGTAGTTAAGTACGCTGTGCTTTCTGAGCCTAACTGGCAAGGTAATGTAAGCAACTTATTGACCGGAAGCTACCTGGTACAGGTTGTTGATAGCAACGACAACACCATCATTGGTCAAACTAAATTCGTGAAGTTATAATTAACCCGGTTATAGCTTACTTCGGACCGTAAGCAATAACAGGGATGATCATTTCCTCGAGCGATATCCCGCCATGCTGGAAGGTCTCGTTATAGAAATTAACGAAATGATTGTAGTTATTGGGGTAAACAAAATAGCTGTCGCTTTTTGCAAATACAAAGCTTGAGCTTACATGTAACTTCGGCAGCATGATATCATGCGGATTTTTTACATGAAACACATCGCGGGCATTGAAATTAAGGTTCTTTCCCTGTTTGTAGCGCAGGTTGGTATTGGTATTCCGATCGCCAATGATCTTGCTCGGATTTTTTACACAGATCGTACCATGGTCGGTGGTTAGTACTAACCTTACCTGTTTTTGCGAAAGGTATTTGATCAGGTCAAACAGCGGAGAGTGCTCAAACCACGAGAGCGTTAAGGAGCGGTAAGCGGCGTCATCACTCGCCAGTTCGCGTATCATTTGCATATCGGTCCGGGCATGTGAAAGCATATCCACAAAATTATAAACCACCACATTCAGCTCGTTGTTCATTAAATTGTTTACCGATTCATTCAAAGATCTGCCTTCGTCGATATTTAATATTTTATGGTACGAGAATTTGATGTCTTTCCTTAAAATCCTTTTGATCTGGTCTCCTAAGAATTGCTCTTCGTAAAGATTTTTGCCACCCTCGTCTTCATCATTTTGCCACATGCTTGGGAAACGCTTTTCCATATCCAATGGCATCAGGCCCGAAAAGATGGAATTGCGTGCGTATTGTGTAGCAGTTGGCAGTATGCTATAATAAGTGTCCTCGTCTTCCAGCCTGAAATACTCTGAAATCAATGGGTTAATAATCTTGAACTGATCATAACGCAGGTTATCGATCAGTATAAAAAACACCGGCCCTTTGCCATCCAGCTTAGGGAATACTTTCTTTTTGAATAGTTGAGAAGAAGTTATCGGCCCCGCATCCGGATTTTTGATCCAGTCGGTATAATTTTTTTCAATAAACTTGCTGAATTGAACATTGGCCTCAGCCTTTTGCAGGGTCAGGATCTCATGCATTCCTTCATCTTCCAACTGCTCCAGTTCAAGCTCCCAATAGATCAGCTTTTTGTATACGTCTACCCATTCCTGGTAGCTTAACTTATCATTAAGTGTCATGCCCAGGGTGCGGAAATCCTGCTGGTAGGCCATGGTTGTTTTCTCAGTTACCAGCCTTTTATTTTCAGTCAGCTTTTTAATCGTCAGCAATATCTGTTTTGGATTGACCGGTTTGATCAGGTAATCGTCTATCTTAGATCCGATGGCATCTTCCATCAGGTATTCTTCTTCGCTCTTGGTGATCAAAACGATAGGTACATCGTTATTGATGCTCTTAATTTCAGATAAAGTCTCCAGGCCAGTTAATCCTGGCATGTTTTCGTCCAGGAAAATAAGATCGAAATAATTATTTTTAAAAGCTTCAACAGCATCTCTGCCATTGGTTACGGTAGTGATTTTATAGCCTTTCTCGCTCAAAAAAAGCACATGCGGCTTTAACAGATCGATCTCATCATCAGCCCATAAAATGGTTGTTTCCTGCATAATTATAGTTTAATTGCAAAGATAACCCCTAAAGCAGGCAAATGTTATCAGCGTTTGAATGTATTAACAAAAATTAACAAATAAGGGAGTATTGTTGCTATAAATTGACATTTTTGCATAGAGGCTATCAATTGAAAAAGAAGAAGATCATAAACGACCCGGTTTACGGGTTTATCAGTATACCTGACGGGTTAGTGTTCAGTTTGATCGAACATCCCTGGTTTCAGCGGTTAAGGTATATCAAACAATTGGGTATGACGCATTTGGTTTATCCGGGGGCACTTCATACCCGCTTTCACCATGCGCTTGGCGCTATGCATTTGATGTGCCTTGCCATTGATACCCTCCGTAATAAAGGCCATGAGATCTCTGAGGAGGAAGAACAGGCTGTAGCTATCGCTATTTTATTACATGATATCGGTCACGGCCCCTTTTCGCATGCGCTTGAAGAAACCATCGTTAAAGGTATTTCGCACGAGGATATCTCAACCTTGCTGATGACCAAACTGAATCAGCAATATGAAGGTAAGCTCGAAACAGCCATTTCCATTTTCGAAGGAACTTATCACAAAGGATTTCTTCACGAACTGGTATCCGGACAATTGGATATGGACCGGATGGACTACCTGAACAGGGATAGTTTTTTTACCGGCGTATCTGAAGGCGTAATTAGTTTTGACCGCATTATTAAAATGCTTGATGTTGTAAATGGGCATATTGCGGTTGAAGAAAAAGGGATCTATTCTATCGAGAAATTTATCATTGCAAGGCGATTGATGTATTGGCAGGTATATCTCCACAAAACTGTTGTCTCGGCCGAACTATTGCTCGCCAAAATATTAAAACGTGCCCGGCAACTTTCATTGGAAAAGAAAGCGCTTTTTGCAACACCGGCACTTGGCCATTTCCTGAACGATCCGGTAACTAAGCACGACTTTATGGCCAGCGACGTACACATTAATGCATTTGTAAACCTCGACGACAGCGATATTATGGCCGCTATAAAGGTTTGGGAAAACTGCGACGATTTTATTTTGTCGACACTTTGCAAAATGCTGATGCAAAGAAATTTATATCATGTTGAAATTACAATTGATGCGCCGGAAGGTAAATTTATAGATCAATTGAATAAACGGGCCCGGCAGCAATTGCCGGTCAATGATGAACAACTTGATTATTTTGTGTTTACAGATACCATCCGCAACAGTGCCTATCGACCGGGGGAAGACAGTATTCACATCCTGATGAAGAATGGAAAGCTGCAGGATATAGCGCAGGCGAGCGATAATTCAAATTTTAATTCATTATCGCGTACGGTGAAAAAGTATATTACCTGTTACTCGAAAAGTCTTTTTTGATGCTTAAATTCGACGATCAGGCGCCGGTTTTGCAGGCTGATTTATAATTTGTTGCTTTAATATTTACACTTAACTTTGCCCGATGCAATTTACAGCGCAGGAGATAGGTTTTATGCTCAACGGAACAGTTGAAGGCGACCCGAATGTCGCCGTTGACAAGTTGGCTAAAATTGAAGAAGCTGGTATCGGATCGCTTTCTTTTCTGGCCAATCCCAAATACGAGCAATTTATTTATTCCACCGAAGCTTCTATCATCATCGTCAATCACGATCTTGTGCTTACAGCACCTGTTAAAGCAACTTTGATCAGGGTAGAAAATGCTTATTCTTCCTTTTCGGTACTACTCGAAAAATACAATACCATAAAATTAAACAAGACCGGCGTTGAGCAGCCAAATTTTATACACCCGACAGCATCAATTGGCGACAACTGTTATATAGGTGCTTTTGCTTATATAGGCCCCGGTGTAAGTATCGGTCATCAATGTAAAATTTATCCTAATACCTATATTGCTGACAATGTAAAGCTAGGTAACAACGTTACCTTGTTTCCGGGGGTAGTAGTTTATTTTGACTGTGTGCTTGGAAACAATGTGATTATTCACTCCGGCGCCATCATTGGTAGCGATGGGTTTGGATTTGCTCCGAATGCTGATGGTACTTATAATAAAATAGCGCAGATCGGAAATGTTGTGATTGAAGATGATGTTGAGATCGGATCCAATACAACCATCGACCGTGCTACAATGGGGTCGACAGTGATACGAAAAGGCGTTAAGCTCGATAACCTGATCCAGGTAGCGCATAACGTGGAGTTAGGCGCAAACACCGTGATAGCAGCACAAACCGGAATTTCCGGTAGTACCAAAATCGGGGAAAATGTGATCATCGGAGGGCAGGTTGGCGTAGTCGGGCATGTTTCGATAGCTAAAGGAACGCAGGTACAGGCACAATCGGGTGTCAGCCGATCAATAACTGAGGAAAACAAAAAATGGATGGGCTCTCCTGCGACCCATTTAAATGATCATATGCGTTCGCAGGTAGTGATCGGGCGTTTGCCTGAATTGGAAAAGAAATTAGCAGAGCTAGAAAAAATAGTTGCTGAATTGCGGAAATTAAACGAAAACTCAATTTAGCATCCGTTATAAATACAATGAATGTAAAACAAAAAACCATCAAATCGCCCGTTACGGTTTCAGGTACGGGTTTGCATACCGGAGAAAAGGTAACCATGACCTTCAACCCCGCTCCGGAAAACCACGGTTACAAATTCAGGCGCATCGATATTGAAGGTTCGCCAATCATTGACGCCGATGTGGATAATGTGACGGATACTTCCCGCGGTACAACCATTTCTCAAAATGGAGCTAGCGTTAGCACGATTGAGCACGTACTGGCAGCCCTGGTTGGACTTGAGGTTGACAACGTATTGATTGACATGGACGGTCCTGAAACCCCGATCATGGATGGCAGCTCGATACAATTTGTGAATGCTATTTCAGCCGCAGGGCTGTTAGAGCAGGATGCCGACCGCGAGTATTATCATATACCTTACAATATCCATTATTCAGAAGCTGATCGTAAGGTTGAAATGGTGGCTATGCCGCTTGATGATTACCGCTTTACCTGTATGGTTGATTATAACTCGCAGGTTTTGGGTAGCCAGCATGCAAGTATCTCATCGATCAGTGAGTTCATTACCGAAATTGCTTCCTGCCGCACCTTCTGTTTTTTGCATGAGCTTGAAATGCTGCTGAAGCATAACCTGATCAAAGGCGGCGATCTGAACAATGCTATTGTTGTGGTCGACAAGGAAGTAGATGACGAAGAACTTAGCCACCTGGCCCGCATATTTAACCGTAAGGACATTAAAGTAGCACCTCAGGGTATACTTAATAATATTGAGCTCCGTCACCAAAACGAACCTGCCAGGCATAAGCTTTTAGATATGATCGGCGACCTTGCTCTGGTTGGCGTACCATTACGAGGGCATATCATGGCTGCAAGGCCCGGACATGCGGCAAATGTGGCATTTGCTAAAAAGATCAAAACGCTGATCAAAAAAGAGCGCAGCCGTAAACATATTAAAGTTTACGACCCTAATATGAAACCGGTGTATGATACCGTTGAGATCATGCGGATACTGCCTCACCGTCAACCGATGCTGATGGTTGATAAAATATTGGAGCTGAGCAAAAACCACGTGGTAGGTTTGAAGAACGTGACCATGAATGAGGATCTGTTCGCCGGGCATTTTCCGGGAGCACCTTTATTTCCGGGTGTTTTACAGATAGAAGCAATGGCACAAACCGGGGGTATCCTTGTATTGAATACAGTACCGGATCCTGAGAATTATATTACGCTATTTTTAAAGATCGAAAATGCACGCTTTAAAGATAAGGTGGTACCGGGCGATACAATCATTTTTTACTGTAACCTGGTGGCGCCAATTCGTCGCGGTATTGCGCAGATGAAAGGCATCGGTATGGTTGGCACCCGTATTGTAGTAGAAGCCGAGTTGATGGCACAAATTGTTAGAAAAACAAAAGAAGAAAAAGAGGTATGATACAACCCCTTGCATACATACACCCGCAGGCACGCATTGCCGATAATGTAACAATAGAACCTTTTGTTACGATCCATAAAGATGTTGAAATAGGAGAAGGCACCTGGGTTGGGTCAAATGCTACTATCATGGATGGTGCCCGTATTGGAAAAAATTGCCGCATTTTCCCTGGGGCAGTTATTTCGGCACCCCCGCAGGATCTTAAATATCGCGGCGAACCAAGTACCGTTACCATTGGGGATAACACAACCATCCGCGAATGCGTAACCCTGAATCGCGGAACGGCTCTTGATAAAAACACAACTACAATTGGCAGTAATTGCTTGCTGATGGCCTATGTTCACGTTGCACACGATTGCGTTATCGGCGATAATGTGATCATTGCCAACTCTGTACAATTAGCAGGACATATCAATATTTACGATTATGCCTTCATTGGCGGAACTTCAGCCGTGCATCAATTCGTTGAGATCGGTGCGCATAGCATGATCTCTGGCGGCTCATTGGTGCGCAAGGATGTACCTCCGTATACCAAAGCAGGGCGCGAGCCTTTATCGTATATCGGTATCAATTCAGTAGGCTTACGCCGCCGGGGTTTTTCGGCCGCGACCATCAATGAGATACAGGAAATTTATCGCATCATCTTTTTGAGAAAATACAATGTAACCAAAGCAATGGATATCATTGAGGCCG
>CAIPDP010000108.1 GCA_903863845.1 uncultured Mucilaginibacter sp.
AAAAACAAGCACAGGCAGCATTTTCCTATGGCAAACCTTTTAGCTATACTTTAAGTACTGGTCCGCTGACAAAGAAATCCTATTTAATTACTTATGCGTTTACTGATAAACGTTCGGTCAATGCGGTTAGTAAATCAGAAGGTACGCCGTATATTCTGACCCCTGCGGTATCGGCGAAAGTTAAGATCAATGGTGCAAATGTTTTTGGCGAGCGTCCGGGTAACCCCTTCCTGTACAAAATACCGGCTACCGGTCAACAACCTATTACCTATAAAGTGGATGGATTGCCGGCAGATTTAAAATTGGATGCTCAAACAGGTATCATTACTGGTGTAGTTAATGATAAGGGTGACTATCCGGTAACCATTACCGTTAGTAACAAATTGGGGACGGAACATAAAAAATTTACGATCAAGATCGGAGATCTGATTGGTCTTACTCCGGCACTGGGTTGGAATAGCTGGAACGCTTTCGGCCTGAGCGTAAATGATACACGTGTTAGGGTTGCTGCGAAGCAAATGGCCGACAAGCTAAGCGCGCATGGCTGGACCTATATCAATATTGATGATGGATGGGAGGCACCGCAACGCGCAGCCGACGGTAGCATTGTGAGCAACGGGAAATTCCCGGATATGAAAGGCCTGACCGATTATGTGCATAGCCTGGGATTAAGGATGGGCATTTATTCTTCTCCCGGTCCAAGAACGTGTGGCGGATACCTTGGCAGTTACCAGCATGAGGATCAGGACGCGCAGACCTATGCCAACTGGGGTATTGATTATTTAAAATACGACTGGTGTTCTTACGGCGAAATTGCACCTGCCAGTCCGAGTTTAGATGAATATAAAAAACCATACCAGGTAATGCGCGCTTCGCTGGATAAGGTGCATCGTGATATCCTGTTTAGCTTTTGCCAGTATGGTATGGGTGATTCGTGGAACTGGGCTGCTGAAGTGGGCGGTAACAGCTGGCGTACAACCGGGGATATTGAAGACACCTGGGCAAGTATGTCGCAGATAGGTTTCGGGCAGGATAAAGCTGCACCGCATGCTCAGCCGGGCCATTTCAACGACCCGGATATGCTGGTGGTTGGTAAAGTGGGTTGGGGCGATAGTCAGCATAACAGCCGCCTGACGCCTGATGAGCAATATACCCATATCAGCTTGTGGGCCCTGCTTTCATCACCCTTACTGATCGGATGCGATATGGGCAAGCTGGATAGGTTTACGCTGAACCTGCTGACCAACGACGGGGTATTAGCGATCAGCCAGGATGCTTTAGGTAGGGAAGCCCGGCAGGTTCGGAAGACGGACAATATTCAAATCTGGGTGAAAGAACTTGAAAATGGAGGTAAGGCCATCGGTATTTTTAATACTTCGGATCAATACCAAACCGAGTCGCTGGATATCAAAGACGAGTTATTTAATGGTCATTTGAAAACTTTTGATGTATGGACAATGCATTCAATTATTCCATCGGCTGGCAAATTTAATTTTAAGATCCCACCACATGGTGTCAAATTGATCCGGGTGCAATAGTAATTCAGCAATTAATCAAAACCACGATAAAACAAAACGCTGCCTCGAGCAGCGGGAAACAAAAAAACATGAAATTTGAATGGAAAGGGGTATTCCCCGCAGTTACAACCAAGTTCACAGATAATGATGAACTGGATTTCGCAGCATTTGATCATAATATCAATGCGCAATTAGAGGCAGGCGTTGATGGATTAATTTTGGGTGGTTCATTAGGCGAGGCAAGTGTTTTAAGCGATGAAGAGAAATTTAACTTGCTGAAACATACCGTAGATTTTGTTGATGGCAAAGTACCGGTATTGCTCAATATAGCCGAACAAACTACTAAAGCCGCTATTCATGTCGCCCAAAAAGCGGTTGATAATGGTGCCAGCGGATTGATGATGTTGCCGCCGATGCGTTATAAAGCTGATGATCATGAAACAGTTGAGTTTTTTGCTGCGGTTGCTAAAAGCACGCACTTGCCGATCATGATCTATAATAATCCAGTGGATTATAAGATCGAAGTAACTTTGGATATGTTCGCACAATTGGCGGAATTTGATAATATCCAGGCGGTAAAGGAATCTACCAGGGATATATCTAATGTTACCCGGATGATCAACCGTTTTGGCGACAGGTTTAAACTATTAACAGGCGTCGATCCCCTGGCTATGGAAAGCCTGGTAATGGGTGCCGATGGCTGGGTTGCTGGTTTGGTTGATGCTTTCCCGAAAGAAACTGTAGCGATTTTTAGATTGGTAAAGGAGGGACGTATCCCTGAAGCGCTGGCCATATACCGTTGGTTTTTGCCTGTACTCGAACTGGATATTCATCCTAAATTGGTTCAATACATCAAACTTGCCGAAGTAGCAACAGGTATTGGTACCGAGAATGTCCGAGCCCCGCGTCTGAAGATAAAGGGAGCCGAGCGCGAACGGGTATTGAAGATCATTAACGATGCTTTGGCAATCAGGCCAATTCTGCCTGAGGGTAGCTGGGGGCGGATAAGCTAAGCACAGCAGTAAAAGCAATTTTAACTAATTAACTTAGTGTTCTCTGTGAAAATTCTCCATGAACTTTGTGGTTAATTTTTTGACCACATAACAGGCAAAGAGCGCACAGAGATTCACAAAGCCATACTATGAAAACACAAACTCTAATTGGATATAAATACATTGAGGGCATGAAAACCTTTCGTGCCATCGATCCGTCGACGGGTAAGGAGCTGGAGGGAGATTTTCAGGCCGCCGGTAAAGAAGATGTCGGCAAGGCATTGGCTTTGGCAGAAAAAGCTTTTGCTGTATATCGTAACATCGACAAAGATACCAAGGCAACATTTTTGCTTGATATTGCGGCCGGGATTAATGCCATCGGCGATCAATTGATCGAACGCGCCATGGCCGAGAGCGGTTTGCCCATGGGCCGTTTGCAGGGGGAACGGGGCCGAACTATTGGCCAACTCACGATGTTTGCCAATCTGGTAAAAGAAGGTTCATGGGTTGAGGCGGTGATCGATAATGCGCAACCCGATCGACAGCCTGCCCCACGCCCGGATATTCGCAAACTGCTGGTGCCGATGGGGCCGGCGGTAGTATTTGGTGCGAGCAATTTCCCGCTGGCATTTTCTGTTGCCGGAGGCGATACAGCTTCCGCATTGGCTGCAGGTTGCCCGGTTATCGTAAAAGCGCATCCTGCACATCCCGGTACCAGCGCATTGGTTGCTGAAGCGATCAAAGAAGCAGCTCAGAAAAACAATTTGCCAGAGGGCGTATTTTCCATGCTTTTTGATGATGGATATGCGATCGGCGAAGCACTGGTTAAACATCCTAAAACTAAAATAGTAACCTTTACCGGGTCATTCAACGGCGGCACTGCATTGGTAAAACTGGCGCAGCAACGCGAAGTGCCTATACCGGTATTCGCCGAGATGGGAAGCATTAACCCAACTATTATTTTGCCTGCTGCGCTCGTGAACCGTTACCAGCAAATTGCTGAACAATATGCCGCATCCATTACTTTGGGAACCGGCCAGTTTTGTACCAACCCTGGTTTGTTGATCGCGGTTGAATCAGAAGCTACTAACAAATTCAAACATGCTTTAGGCGGCGCCATCGAAAAAATGGTGCCTTCAACCATGCTTACTCCCGGTATCCATAATAATTATGCGAAGCTTTCAGCAGCAATTTTGTTAGAGAAAGGAGTTGGTTTGCTTGGAAAATCAGAAAGTGCCAATAGCAATAAAGCAAACCAGGCCGTACCATTAGTAGCTGAAGTTAGCGCAGCAGATTTTCTTAAAAACCCAAAATTGTGCGAGGAAGTATTTGGCCCTTTTTCATTATTGGTCATAGCTGAAAGCGCTGCCGAATTGCAACTGGTTATCGAAGCACTACCTGGACAATTAACCGCAAGTGTTGTTGCTGATGCGGATGACCTGGTTATTTATAAAGAACCGATCAATAGCCTGGTAAATATTGCCGGTCGTGTTATATTAAACAATGTACCAACTGGTGTTGAGGTTGTTCCTTCAATGCAGCATGGCGGACCTTTTCCTGCCACCAGCGATGGCCGTTTTACATCGGTAGGTACAGGTGCTATCAAGCGTTTTGTGCGGCCAGTGGCTTTTCAAAATTGGGCGCCTGAATTATTGCCTCCTGAATTGAAAGATGGTAATCCGCTCGGTATTTGGCGGACATTTGATGGTGTTTTTACAAAATAGGGGTGATAAAGGCTGAAGGCCTGAGTCCGAAATCTGGACTTAAGACTCAGTACTCCAGACTCAGTACTTAAAAACAATGGCGAGTAAAACTTTTTTCTGTATAGATGCGCATACCTGCGGTAACCCGGTGCGTTTGGTTGCTGGTGGTGGCCCAAACCTTGAGGGTGCCAATATGAGCGATAAACGTCAGCATTTTTTGCGTGAATATGACTGGATACGCAAAGGCCTGATGTTTGAACCAAGGGGGCATGATATGATGTCGGGTAGCATATTGTATCCGCCGCATAATCCTGCTAATGATGTTGCTGTTTTATTTATAGAAACCAGCGGCTGTTTGCCGATGTGTGGGCATGGTACTATTGGTACGATCACGATCGCTATCGAAGAAGGCCTGATCGTTCCTAAAACTCCGGGTATTGTGAGGATGGAAACACCTGCAGGTCTGGTATTGATCAGTTACCGGCAGGAGGGGAGCAAGGTGAAGTCGGTTAAATTGGTCAATGTAGCCTCCTATCTGGCAGCCGAAGGCTTGGAAGTTGAATGTGCCGACCTTGGCCTGTTGACGATCGACGTAAGTTATGGTGGCAATTTCTATGCAATTGTAGATTCCCAGGCAAATTTTAAAGGTTTGGAAAATTATACTGCAGATCAGTTGATTTCATTTAGCAGGGTACTTCGGACAGGGATCAATGAAAAATACAATTTCGTTCATCCTGAAAATCCGACGATCAATACCTGTACCCATATACTTTGGACTGGTGCAACACTATCGCCCGAAGCAACAGCACGCAACGCGGTATTTTATGGAGATAAAGCCATCGACCGTTCTCCCTGCGGAACAGGTACATCGGCGCGGATGGCGCAATGGCATGCAAAGGGGAAATTGAAAAAAGGGGATAAATTCATCCACGAAAGTATCATTGGCAGCCAGTTTATAGGTACGGTGGAAGATGAAGTTACTGTTGGCGGTAAACCGGCTATTATTCCCGGTATCGAGGGGTGGGCTAGGGTGTATGGTTATAATACAATAAAAATTGATGATGAAGATCCGTATGCTTACGGGTTCCAGGTGATATAATTATGAGTAAAGCGATAATCATAGGTGGCGGTGTTATAGGTCTGTTTTCGGCCTATTACCTGCGTAAATCAGGTTGGGAAGTTGAAATTGTGGAGCAAGGCGATCTTTCCGATAATTGTTCATTCGGCAATGCGGGTATGATCACGCCAAGCCATTTTGTGCCGCTGGCAGCGCCGGGTATGGTGGAGCAGGGCATAAGGTGGATGTTTGACAGCAAGAGTCCCTTTTATGTCAGGCCATCGCTCAATCCTGAGCTGATCAGCTGGGGTTTGAAGTTTATCAAAAGCGCCACCAAAAAGCATGTCGAACGTTCGGCTCGTCCATTAACTGACATTTCCGTTTTAAGTAAACAGCTTTACCTGGAGTTTGCAGCAGATTCAAAATTAGAATTCGGCATCGAAGATAAAGGCATATTGATGCTATTTAAAACCGCCAAAATGGTGGAAGAAGAGCAGCACCTGGCAGCGGAAGCCGCGGACCTTGGTTTGGATGCCCAATATTTGAGCCCCGAACAGTGCAGCGAATTGCAGCCAGGTATCAATTTAGATATCGCCGGGGCCGTACATTACCATTGTGATGCCCATTTATATCCCAATCAATTGATGCGGGTATTGGTAAAATACCTGCAGGAGCAAGGCGTCAACATTCACCGGAACACCAGGATCGATCACATCGATCATCAAATCGGAAAGATAACTGGTTTGAGAAGTTCCGATAAAGAATTTAAGGGCGATGCGTACGTCATCGCTACCGGATCATGGTCGCCGGCCGTTGCCAGACTTACCGGTATCAAAGTGCCCTTGATGCCGGGCAAAGGTTATTCCTTTATGGTGCCGCAGGATGAAGCGAAACGAATGACCATACCGTCAATATTATGTGAGGCCCGGGTAGCAGTTACACCCATGAATGGCAGCATCCGCTATGGCGGTACCATGGAGGTGGGTAAGATCAATCAGCAGATCAATATGAATAGGGTGCGTGGTATTGTTGAATCGGTGCCTAAGTATTTTCCCGATTTTAAACCTTCCCTTCCTGCCGAAAAAGATATCTGGTATGGTTTCCGGCCAGTTTCGCCGGATGGTATGCCTTATATAGGTTTATCGGCCAAATACAGTAACCTGGCTGTGGCTACCGGTCATGCGATGATCGGACTGAGTTTGGGTCCGGCTACAGGAAAGCTTATAGCTGAGGTATTGAGTGGTGAAGCAACTTCGGTTGATATGGAGGCTTATCGGGTTGAAAGGTTTGGGTAGTGCGCCGCAAATATTTGTCGTAAGCGCAATTATTTCGGAATGGTGTAATAATATATCGGTGCAAAAGCCCCCTCACTGGTGGTATAATAACCTTTGCCATCAAGGGTAAAACCGATGGCTTCACCCTGCTTTTCGGGTTTGTAGGGCAATTCGGTTGGCGTTTTCAACATCGTTTTCCAGACAGGTTCGTTATTACTACGTTTCCAGTAATAAACCTTTTCGTAGCTTTTCAATAGTATTTGCTGACCATCGCGCGAGATATCACCAGCGGTGATCCACTTAAACGGTCTGAAACCGTTGAAATATAATTTGCACTTTTTACTGAGTATCAGGGTGTCGTTGGCCTTAAAGTTTAGTGGAGTTGTATAAACTGTAACCGAGTCGGACCTTTTCGAAACGATATAGATCAGTTTTTCTATCGGGTCGATCATCAGGCTTTCTGCATCTTTAGGGCCATCGGGGTATTTGTAGTGTACCGGAACTACTTCCGCGTTTTTGATCAGACTGTCCTTGGCCCAATTTGGTTTTTCTTCAAACCGATAGATCGTGATGTACTTTCTCACGCCACGGTTATCACCAATATCACCAAGGTAAACATAGCTTTTGTTTTTATCCGGACCGATACCTACTGCT
This sequence comes from uncultured Mucilaginibacter sp., assembly GCA_903863845.1. Classification (GTDB taxonomy): domain Bacteria; phylum Bacteroidota; class Bacteroidia; order Sphingobacteriales; family Sphingobacteriaceae; genus Mucilaginibacter. Next base: position 7,198 of record CAIPDP010000108.1, read on the forward strand.
ATATCCTCGCAATCAACGGCGCCAAGCGTTTGGCTGGGATCGCCCTTAAAATAGATCACATTTTTCAAGGTACCATCCGGGGTGATCGCAAAAAACCTGCTGGTGTCTCCGCTATCGTTATGGATATAGTAGATATCTTTCCGGATACCGGAAACAGCAATTCCCGATATCTCATCCATTTCCTTGATGCGTAAACGACCGGTGATATTAAGTTGTTGCGCATCATGCCTGTGCTCGGCAAAAGCCGCGAAAAATAAGATAACAACAATAGGGATGATGATCTTTATTTTTCTTGAACGGCTCATTTATATATCCAAAGGAATTTTATGCAAAGAAAATCAAAAATGCTGATGATTTCCCTTTAATAGCTTACACAAACCCTATAACGGAAAAAAGGCCGTATTAGTTTGTTGCGGCTACCAGCGCCGATCGTTCAAAATTTAATATTTCATCGGCGCTGCGGTAATCAGCAAGGCCTATTTCATGCAGATATTTGCAATTGCATGGATGCCCAGGTGAAACATATACCGGCATATCAAAACCCAGTTGCTGGTAATAGGGGGTGATAAATGCCTGAACCGGTAAATTATTCGCTGTCTCTATGATCGATGAGGTGAGCTTACGCAATGGTTTGAGCAGGAGTTTTACCTCGCAAACTTTGAAACGATCGGTAAACGGGATCCAGCGATGAACATCATCAATGGCAACCAACAGGGCTCCTTGTCGTATGCCTTTAATGGTGCCAATACTCTCTTCTTCGTTCAAATAACTCCGTATCACCACCTGCTGTCCCAGGTAACGGCTGAAAATTATCAATTGTTCGGCTGCGCTTAATCGATCCATAAATGCTAAATATATTAGCAAATATAAATTTTGCAGGTCAAAAACCAAACAATAACAACTAAAAAAATTAGTTAATTAATTCAGCTTCAAGGTCGGGTTTTGAAACGTCGGTAAGGGCCACTTTGCCACGTTCTTTTCTTACGATACGGTTGTAAAGGGAAATTTCCTTTTCAAAAAGAAAGCGGAAAAATAGCATGGTCCATGACTTATGCGACTGCAGGGAATCGTAATATTCAGGTGCAGCGCGTTTCAGTTCTGGTAGCTTATTCCATGGGATAGAAGGGAAATCGTGGTGCTCATTGTGATAGCCAACGTTGAACGCAACTGTATTTAATACACCGTAATAGCTATACGTTTCCTGTTCTGATTGAAAAGTAAGGTAGTGTTCCTGTACCCAGCGTGCGCCAAGGGGATGCAGGCCGATAGAGAACCAAAAACTAATAAACATAAAGGCAACCGCATGAAAGCCGATAAAATACCAAACAGCGGCTGTAAAGGCTATCTGCACAACAATGTTGATCATCAGCCAGGTATCAAAAAATTTGATCTCCTTCAAACGTGAAACACGTGTTCCCTGAAAGATTGGGAAGAAAAGCAGCCAAAGCACTTTACCAATAAAATAGTTATTGATCAGTTTTGCTTCCCAGCGGTTAGGTAAGTCGGCATCCAGTTCGTGAATACCCTGGAATGAGTGGTGTTTGATATGGTATTTCTCGAAAGAAATTGCACCCGGCATGATATGTGGCAGGTTGGCAAAAATTGCTGCCCAACGATTTGCGAGCGCATTTTTAAACAGCAATTGGTGCGCACACTCGTGGATCATTACAAAAAGCGAATGGTTGGCAAAAGCCCCATAACAATAGGCAGCCGCAAAAACGATCCACCATGACTGGTCGCGAACCAACCAGGCTACACCCAGCATAGAACCCACCAGGCCTATGATAGCGACCATGGTCAGCGGGTTTTTACCAATTAGATTTCTAACTTGAGGAAACTGTTTTAAGATTTTTTTAGTACGAATACGATGTGGTTCAGATTCGGTAGAATAGACAAAATCAGTTCTAAATGCCATGCGTGTAGTTTATTTAATTACGGGTGTTATAATAAATATTATTTCGTTTTCAATTGCTTGAAAAGGATTGAGCTTAATAGTTTTATTTAGCTATTTAAAGGGGCTGCCTAAAAATTATCCGGCTCTAAATATAAACGTTAATTCTGTAATAAAAACGTGATTTGAGGCATTTTTACACAAATAGTATCAATGTGTTTGGTGGAATTTACCTGAACGATAGAAAATTTGAAGCATACTCGGCAGTACGATCAGCAGCAAAGGTAAGGCGATAAGGAAACCGCCAATTACTGCAATTGCCAGGGGTTGGTGCAATTGCGCCCCAGCGCCAATACCCAGTGCTAAAGGCATTAACGCAACAATGGCTCCGATAGCGGTCATTAATTTAGGTCGCAGGCGGGTTAATATGGCATATACTATAGCTTCGTTGATGTCCTGGTGTACGATGCCCGGGTGATTTTCCATGATCTCGAGCGCCCGTTGTTTGAATTGCAAAAAGGTAAATATGGCATTTTCGCCGATGATACCAACGATCATGATCAGCCCGGTATAACTGCCAACATTTAGGGGCGTTTTGGTGATGTATAAAGCCATCAGACTTCCGGAAGTACCTAATATTGCTATGATCAAAATAAGCAAGGCTATGCGGAACTGTTTGAACAGGAACAGGATAACGCCGAAGACCAATAAGCAGGCAACGATCAATATGGTCATTAATTCTTTGAACGATTGTTGTTGTTGCGCATAGTCGCCACCATATTCTATGTGGAAACCTTCGGGCAGATTTACATTTTGGGCTATACTTTTTTGTATGGCCGGCATTACGCTGCCAATATCGGCACTATCTAAACGGGCAGTAACAATACCCATGGCCTGCAGGTTTTCGCGATTGATCTCAGCTTCGCCACCGGAAAGCTTTACCGTAGCAAGTTCATTGATCGGGATCAGTTTTCCTGCCGGAGTAAAAACAGTTTCATTCTTTATATCTTCAACTTTAAGTGTCCTGTTGCCGGGGTAGACCATTCTGATGGGCGACAATTGCTCACGCTCGAGGATATTTCCTATGATGTTGCCTTCCAGTGATGTTTGCAATTGAAACTGCAGGCTGGCCGGTGTAATATTATATTGAGCCAATTTACTATAGATCGGATCGATACTCACTGAAGGGCCGGCAATGACTATACCATCCAAAACATCAGCAGTACCCTTTACGGTGCTGGTGGCTTTTGCTATTTGTTTTGAAAGCTCATGCAATTTATCCGGGTTGTCGCCAAATACTTTTATCTGAATTGGCTCAACAGATGTGGTCAGATCGCCAAGCATATCCGTTATTACCTGTCCGAATTCGATCACCAAAGCAGGTTGGTTGGCGGCTATCTTCTGACGAAGTTCGCTTATCACCTCGTCGGTAGTTCTGTCTCTTTTCTTTTTTAGCTGGATCAGGTAATCGCCGCGGTTAGGCTCAGTGATAAAGAAACCCATTTCGGTTCCCGTCCGGCGGGAGTAGGCATTAACTTCGGGAACTTTAACGATGATCTTTTCTACTTCACGTAACATCCTGTCTGTTTCTTCCAGCGATGTACCGGCGGGCGAATGGTAATCGAGCACGATACTACCTTCGTCCATATCCGGCAGGAAGCCGGTTTCCAGCAAGCCAGGTAATATGGCCAGTGCTGCAATGCAAACACCCATAATGATCAAACTTAACCAGGGGTGCAGGATAAACCATTTGACCCATTGTTGTTTTTTAACCAGGTGTATCTCTTCCTTTTGATCGCGACTTATTTTCTTCTTATTTTTTCGGGTGAGCAATAAATAGATAACAGGCAAGCCGATCCATGTTACAAAGAATGAACACACCAGCGTGATGATCATGGTGTTCGTCAGAATATTAAAATAAGCTCCGGCAACACCACTCATTAAAAAGAAAGGAACGAATATCACAATAGTGCTGACTGACGAACCTATCATAGCAGGGAAAAGGTAATCGATCGCTTTTTGCAGGATAGTGGATGTGGGTTCGTCAGGATGCTCTTCGTGGGTTCTATGGATCTGCTCCACCACTACAATAGCATCATCAATGATCAAACCTATGGCTGCCGCTATAGCGCCCAGGGTCATGATGTTGAAGGTATAACCAAGCCCGTATAATACCAACAGGGTAAGACCAAGTGTAACCGGTATGGTGATCAAAATGGTAGCGCTTGCCTTCAATGAACGAAGGAATATGACCGCAACAATAATAGCAAGCAGCAAACCTATCCAAAGACTGTCGCTTACGCTTTTGATCGAGTCGTTCACAAAATCAGCCTGAATATAATAGGGTTTTATGGTAACGTCCTTCGGCAATAGTTTTTGCAGATCGGTGACTTTGGCAGCCATATCAGATGATAGGGATACCAGGTTTGCATTGGGCTGTTTGATCACTGCGATGAGCACGCCCGGGTGTCCATTTGCATTGATCTTTACGTATTCGGTCCCTTCATCAATATTAATTTGAGCAAAATCTTTCAGTCTTGTAATTCTCTTACGGTTATTGCCAATCACCAGGTTTGCCAACTGGTCCTTTGCGTTGATGGTGGCATCGGTAACAGTAAGATAGAAGAGTTTATAGTCGGATAAATACCCCTCAGATTTTACAAAATTGGTATTGCTAAGCGTCGTACTGATGATATCAGGCGTTAAGCCAAGCGAACTCATTTTTTGCTTATCCAGCGTAAGCCAGTATTCTTTCGCCTTCCCACCAATTATCCTGATCTCGGAAACCCCATCGACCTGTGAAAGAAAAGGTTTGATCGTATAGGTAGCCAATTGACGCAATTCGATGGGGCTACGGGTATGGCTTTCAAGGGTGTAGCCACTTACCGGCAGGATGGAAGGATTCATTTTCGCAACCGTAATATTTACGTCGGCGGGTAATTCATTTTTTACCTGATCGATACTGCTTTGGATACGCTGCTGGGCGAGGTCGATATCAGAGCCCCAGTTTAAATAGGCAGATATTTCGCAACTACCGCGACCGGTAGTGCTTCTTACAGTTTGCAATTCAGGCACCTGTTTAATGGCGTTTTCTAACGGCTTGGTAACCGTAACCATCATTTTATTAACCGGCTGCAAACCTTCTTCAGCTATGATCTTTATTTTAGGAAATGTAATCTCGGGGAAAAGCGAGGTCTGCATTTTTGAATACACAAACAAACCACTCATGATAATGAGTGAAAGCACCAGGCTAAGTGGTTTTTTGTGCGATATGAAGAAATCCCTGATCGGTGTCATTATTGTACGATTTTTATTTTGGCCGTATCAGGTAAACCGTAATTGCCGGTAACAACTATCTTGTCACCTGGTTGGAATTTAGGCGACAATACTTCTATCCGGTCACCAGTCTCGATACCCCTGGTGATCGGAATTTTTACAGCTGTAGTTTGGTTGATCAGTTTCATCACCCAAAATTCTGTTTGGGTTTCATTTGATAATACCGCATCTTTTGGCAGCGATTGGGTTTTGTTTTTTGCCGATTTAACGATCCGTGCTTTAGCTACCAGGTTTTCGGGTATTTGCTGCCCGCTGTTTACTTTTAAAACTACTGCCTGAGTTTGGGCAACCGTATCTACCGATGGCATAAACGAACTGACCGTGCCATCTAAATTTTGCCCCCCTGGCAGGCTAAGCCTGATATGCTCATTCAGATTTACATATTGCCGTAATTCGTAGGGTAACTGAAGCAGGAATACGAAACTTGAGCGATCGCTTATCGTAGCCAGAGCCTCGCCGTCCTGCACGTAATCGCCAAGCTGATGATTCATTTGTGATATGTACCCGTTTTTAGATGATTTTATCTTGCTTAATCCTGAAAACTTCAGCGTTGAGTCTAATACCGAAATACTGTTGCCGATCGCCTGGGCCTCTTTAGTTTTTATTTCAAACAATAGCTGCCCGATTTTCACTTCCTGACCCTGTTGGGTATTTACTTTAGTGATATAGCCGATAGCGTTTGATTTGACGTAGTTTTTTTGAAGAAATACCGAGGTTGCATTCAAGTCGATATAATCAGTCATTGAATTTTGGTCGATCGTGGTTACCGTAACAGGTGTTTGGGCTTCAACCTTTGATGTATCTTCGTCGTCAGCTTTTTTGTTGCTGGTACAGGAGCTAAGCGCAATAGTTAAACCCGCAACTAAATAAAGCAGCTGACCGGTGTATTTGGCGATCTTTGTTTTCATGTTACTTATTCCAGTAGTTTAATTGGTTGATCAATTGTAATTTACTGATCAGGGTTTGTGTTTTCAGGTTCCTTACGGTCAGGTAATTATTGATAGCTAATATCAGGTCGGCAATTTTAACATCACCGTTTTCCAGTAATTTAGTGTCCACTTTGATCAGCGTTTCTGAATATTTTATCTGATCTTCAATTTGTGGCATCAGTGTTTCATTTTCATTGATCTGCTGTGTCAGCTGGGCAATTTGCTGGCGGTATTGCACATTAAAAAAGGCTTTGTAATTTTCCCTGGTCTCCTCTTCCAGCGAAAATTTTTTGTATTGTAATTTCCGCTGCCCGCCATCATAAAGCGGTATCGATAAACCAAAGCCAAAACTGGTACCGAAATTTCTCCAGGCCTGTCCCATAAAGTCGCTGTTATAACCCGCGTCGGCAAAAATATTTGCTTTGGGTTTATAAGTATAGTCTAGCTGCTGGCGACTGTTGACGATCTTTAAACTGTCAAGCCGGTATTGCGTAAAAAATATACTGTTATTATTAGTAAATGGTACGATCCGCTCTAAACCAGGGTAGCTGAGTTCGGTTTGGGTGGTGTCTGCAATACCTGCCAGGTAGTTCAAGGTGGCGAAATCATTTTTATATTGCAAACGGGCTTGCGATAATTGAAGTTCCTGTTGTTTTAACGTTACCAGGAAAGTCAGGTAATCGCTTTGATGGTAAACGTTATTCTGGGTAAGCTTTTTCAACACTTCTTCTTCCGAACTTAGTAGTGTAACGATCTCGCGGTTGAATTTTAGTTGTTGCTGGTCGCCATAGGTAGTAACATATTGTGCAGTTATAGCTTTTTTCAGATCCTGCTCAGATATCCTCGCCTGATTCATCGTTGATGCTGATTGCAGCGAAATGCCTTCCAACTGGGTATTGACGTTATTTTTACTGACAATAGCCTTATTGATACCTACCAGACCATTGAGCGTATGGGCATTAGTGATGGGTTCGGAATACCCTACGCTACCAATTGTAGGCGCATACAAACCAGCACTTGTTAAAGCGACCTGGGGTTTGTAACCGGCTAACAATCTCAAGCTATCTAATTGATTAGAAGCTATCTGGTTACTGAGATCTTTAATAAGTGGACTATTGCTTTTGGCTAACTCAATATATCGATCTAAAGTATTGACCGATTGCGCAAAGGAATGGAAAGAAATAAATACGGTTAGAATAACACCAAAAAGCCATTTCATCAAATACTGGGTTGAGGATTTTGCACCTAAAATAAATATTAAATTCTGTAAAAATTTAGGATAAGCCGGTCAAAAACTTATCGTGAAAATATGTAACCCGTTTTTAAATGTGTACAGCAATTCGAAACCAAGGTTTTCGCAGATTTCTTTTGATATGGTTAAGCCCAGACCGCTTCCTTCAGAACTGCTGGATTTGCTGAATCGTTTAAATACCTGCTCGGGCTTTAGCGCAATATCATCGCCGGTATTTTCAATTACCAGTTGATTTGCCCTTAGCTTGATATTGATTTTGCCTCCCTGGTAATTATGCCTGATGGCATTGCTGAAAAGATTGTTCAATAGCACATCTGTGAGGTAGGGGTTGGTATCCAGTTCTTTTTCACCAAGCTCAACGTTTACATTGAGCTGCTTATCGTTGAATATTTCCTCAAACTGAATAACAAGGTCGTCAATAACTGTTGCCAGGTTGATGTTTTTATGACCCTCGAGTAGCCGGTTTTCAATTTTTACAAGCAGCAATAACGATTGGTTAAGCCGGGTAAGACGGGATACGGCACTGTAAAGATCGTTCAATAGTTTGCTTTGCTGGTCCGAGAAATGTTCTGTTTGTAAAAGCGTATCCAGTTTTGAATTAATAACAGCAATGGGTGTAAGTAGTTCGTGTGAGGCGTTTTCGGTAAATGTTTTAAGGTCTTTATAGTCGTTTTTTACACGCGATGACATCGCGCTCACAGCCTGGTTCAACTCTTTGAATTCATCGATATTTGTTTCTGGTTGTGGAATGGCATTAGGGTCAGACAAATTAAATGAGCGGAGTTCTTTCAATAAATTATGGAAGGGTTGCCAAAGCCTATTAAGCAACAAGCGGTTTGTCATGAAAAGCACCAATAACAATAACAGGATGACGCCTGCTGTTATACCGAATATGATCGTCAGCAAATCTTCAGTTTCGACCGTCGATTTCACGATCAATACCCGATAATATTTGTTTCCAACTGCTACCGAACTGATCAGGCCCCGCCCTGATTCAAAAACTTCATGGCGGTGATGTCGTCCATGATGTTCAGAAGGAAAATTTCGGAATAAAGTGTCCAGATAATCGCGTTTTACAGATCCGGGAGCTGCTTCTTCAAAATGGATCTGCTGATCCTCCGATTCAAATACCTGGGGTAAAACATGGTTGATTCGTACATATTCAAATATTTCATGCTCTTCAACCGCCAGGTCTTTGTCAATATCTTCTACCAAAATCAGTTTGATAGCTACATAGTAAATAATTCCGGTAAACAACATCACAACTATGGTGGTTACCAGCGTTACCCGGTTGTATTTTGAAAGCAGTTTCATTGCTCGGTAAATTTGTAGCCCATGCCGTAAGTGGCGTGGATATAATCATTGCAGCCTGCTTCCAGCAATTTTTTTCTCAGGTTTTTAATATGCGAATAAATAAAGTCAAAATTATTGACCATATCTATGCCATCCCCCCAAAGGTGTTCAGCAATAGCATTCTTAGAAACTACTTTTCCTTTGTTTGCTACGAAGTAAAGCAACAGGGCATACTCCTTTCGGGTGAGTTTAACTGCTTGATCTTTAACCTTGATCGATTTGGCCAGCAAATCAATTGCGATCTCATTGAACAGAAGGATATTGCTCCCATTGAAAGATTTTCTCCGGATAATTGCTGATACTCTTGCCCGGAGTTCAGAAAGATGGAAGGGTTTAACCAGGTAATCATCGGCACCCAGGTCAAGCCCCTCCAGCCGGTCGTCCAGCGAATTTTTTGCTGAGATGATCAAAATGCCGTCGTTATATTCTTTTTGTTTGATGGTTTTTAAAATATCAATTCCATTGCCGCCGGGCAGTGTTATATCAAGTAAAATACAGTCATAACGGTACAGACTAACTTTGGCCAATGCTTCGGCAAAGGAAGAAGCTGTTTCACAAATATTGCCAGCCTCGGCAAAATATTCTTCAATACTTTCCCGTAATCCTTTTTCGTCCTCTACAATAAGTAACTTCATTGAAAAAACTTTTTGACAAAAATATAAACAGATTTTGTACAAATATTGTAATTGTGATTTCACATATTGACACAATTCAATATTTTAATCATTAAACCTATGTGGTGGACCTACGCTTTACTATCAGCACTATTTGCAGCCCTTACGGCTATTTTTGCAAAGATCGGCATTAAAGGGGTCGATAGCGACCTTGCAACCGCAATTCGTACAGCTATTATCCTAGTTATTGCCTGGGGAGTAGCATTTATCAGAGGTAGTACTGCAAATATTGGCGGGCTTACCCGCTTTAACTGGATATTTCTGGTATTGTCAGGGTGTGCCACTGGCTTATCCTGGATATTTTACTTCAAGGCACTACAGGTTGGTGAGGTTTCGCAAGTGGCACCGGTTGACAAGTTAAGTGTAGCGTTGGCGATCGTGCTTTCGGCAATTTTTTTAAAGGAATCACTCACCTGGCAAACAACCATTGGCGCGCTGCTGATACTGGCCGGAACGGTTGTGATCATATTGCCCAGCCACTATTTTAAAATTTAGTCACCTAATTGTCACTGTGTAACAATAACACGACTAATAAAGCTGTTACAGATTTTGTACAGATTTTCTGTGCAATTTCGCCCTGATTATGAGAAGAAATTATTTCGTTGAGGGGGTGTTAACTGTCTTATTATGCATAGTGCTGACTGTTAATGCAAGCGCCAATAGGAGTATAGGTTTTGATGAGATCAAAGGGAAAGTAACTGGCAGAATTATCGATTCTGTTACCCGTTTGCCTGTTTCTTATGCTACTATCAGTATTTTTAAAATTAATAATCCAAGTCCTATCAACGGCGTAGTTTCTGACGATAACGGGGCATTCGTTTTAACCAATGTGGCTGAGGGTACTTATCGGATCGTAGTTGATTTTATTGGCTATCATAAAAAATCCATCAACAATGTCACCATTAGTAAAGCTTCTGCCGATGTTTCGCTGGGCTCAATATTACTTGCTCCTTCTACAAACCAATTAAAAACGGTCGAGATCGTAAGCAAGGCCCCAATCGTCGAAAATAAGATCGATAAACAGGTATATAACGTAGCCAACGACCTCACTTCACAGGGTGGTTCAGCCGCCGATGTATTGCCTAAAGTGCCGCAGGTTACCGTTGATATCGATGGTAATGTTTCTTTGCAAGGTAATAGCAATATCCAGTTTTTGATCAATGGGAAACCTTCGAGTATTTTCGGTGCCAGTTTGGCTGATGCCTTGCAGTCAATACCAGCCAGTCAGATAAAAAGTATTGAAGTGATAACAAGTCCGGGTGCAAAATATGATGCCAATGGCACAGGCGGTATTATCAATATTGTTTTAAAGGAAAGTAAAATAGAAGGTGTAAACGGAAGCGTGAATTTATCGGCCGGTACGCGCCGCGAAAATGGCTCTCTAAATTTGAATATCCGTAAGGGAAATTTTGCTGTAAATGCTTATTTTAATGGCGGGGAGCAAATCAATAGTACGACCATCAATAAATCAAATGTACTTTCCTATAATGGTGCCCGTGATACTTCAACCAACCAGGCGCAGTATGGCAGTAGCAGTTTTAGAAGGGGGGGCTTTCAATCAGGTTTAAGCCTAAATTGGGACATCACAAAAAAGGACCAATTAACTATTTCGGGTGGTTACAACCAATTTGAGAACCATAACTTCGGCCTTACTAACCAGGACCAGCTGACCAGCGATCTCGCCAACAACTTAATTGTTTCGGATGTACAAAGCTTGCGTAACTCCGATAGCCGCTTTGTTGGTAAATATTTCGACTACAGCGCAGCGTACAAAAAGACATTTGCAAAAGAAAACCAGGAACTGGATATTTTGGTGCACGCCAGTGATGGTAATAACCAGTCGAATTTTTCGCAGCAACAAACTTATTTAACCGGCGGTTATCCCGCTTCCGGTACCATCGGTAACAACCCGGGTAAAGATCATGAAACAGATATTTCGATAGATTATACCCAACCCTTCACCAAACAATTTACGATCGAAACCGGAGCTAAAGCAACGCTCGAAAATATCAATAATACAGTAGTAACGGATACCCTTAAAAATGGTTCGTATGTGCCTAACGCTAATCAAACCTATGGTTTTAATTACGATCGTAAGGTGTATGCTGCGTATTTGTCGGCGACTTTTTCTTTGTTCAATGATTTTTTTGATGGAAAGGCGGGGCTACGTGATGAGTATACAAGCACTACAGCCGACTTTCCGGGCACCAATATACCGGGCTACAATATCCTTGCGCCATCGGCTGTTCTTACCCATAAATTAGATGAGACGCAGTCGCTTAAAATTAGCTATACCTATCGGATCCAAAGGCCTGATTATGGCTCATTAAATCCTTTTTATAACGTGAGTGATCCTCATAATATCAGTACCGGAAATCCAAATTTGAGACCGGAAGAGGGTCACAACTACGAATTTGGCTATAGCAAAAATTTCGCTTCTGGTGCTAATATTTATGTTGGCTTATATTACAGGTATAATACCAACGACTTGCAATCCTATACTACTTTTTATGATAGTTTAAAAGTAAACGGTACTACCTATTCCAACGTTTCTCTCACACAAAGAGCCAATATAGGTACGGAAACAACAGACGGACTTAGTTTATTTGCTTCATTACCTGTTACCAAACAGTTCAATCTGCGAAGTAATATGAATTTTTCGGACAGGATCACTACAAACCCGGGCAATCCGACAGTAAGCGGTTTTATCTACCGGATAAACCTGAACGCTACTTATGAGTTTGGAAATGACCTGACGGCCGAAATATTTGGAAATTACAATTCATCCCAAAGGACCATACAAGGTACCAGGCCGATATTTGCCTTTTATAATGTAGCAGTTAGGAAGCAATTGATGAAGAAGAAGTTTAGCATTGGCTTAACAGCTACCGATCCTTTTAATAAATATATCAACCAAACTTCAACTACTTCCGGCCCTAATTTTTACCAGACTAATCTGCGTGAAGTTCCATTCCGGTCATTTGGTATAACACTTTCCTATAAATTTGGTAAACTTGAATTTAAGAAAGAAAAGAAAGACGACAATAATAACCTGCCGGATAATCCTGACGGTGGCGGTGGAAAGTAACAGCAAATAAAACCACACCATCAATTTAGTGTTAAGGCAACATTACCTATTTACGAAAAGTTAATTTAAACTTATTCGATAGTTAATGTAATTTTGACGCTATGGCTAAAAATAGTTTACCAACATACGCAATAGTAGAATTATTAATACGACTAGAAAAATACGATTCAGCAATTGGTGCTTATAAAGACCATACAGTATATGATGACGAAGTGATGGTTAAGACATCAGGTGGTAGTATCCGCTTTCCTGAACACCTCATCATCCGCCAGTTCGAATCACCTGAACTCATCACTGAAAATGAGTTGATCAAAACAGCACAATGGTTTAAAGCGACTGTCTGAGTTCGCAATCATATTAAATAAACCTATAAACAGACAGGCTGAAGGATAGTAAAAGACAGCTATAACTAAAAATTTAATTTTGAAAATTAAAAATTTAGTTATAGATTTAGTTCAACCAATTTCCAGGTATATTTATGTTCGTTTCCGGTGCGGGTTGATCATTTTAGATCCGATTTGAATTGAGCATTTGGACCATTATTTGAAGATCTATGAAAAAGTCAGGCCTATTACTCGCACTGTTGATTTTTGCCGGCAGCTGCGCAATTGCCCAGGGCACAAGCCCGGTATTGCAAAATATCGTAACAAAACTCAAAAATTTCGGCAACAATCACATCATCGAAAAAGCCTACCTTGGCTTCGATCGGCCATATTATGCTGCCGGAGATACCTTATATTTTAAGGCATATCTGTTGATTGGCGAACAGCATGAGGTTTCGAGGGCAAGTGGAGTTTTAAGAGTTGACTTGATTGGTGTTGCAAACAATATTATCAAGAGCAGAATCTTAAAAATAAGCAACGGAACTGCCAATGGTGACTTTAATTTACCTGACTCCCTCAAGAGCGGGATTTACCGGATCAGGGCCTTTACCCGATACATGCAGAATGCTCCCGAATACTTTTTTGATAAGTCGGTATATATTTCAGGAAACGGAAATAATTTTTCAAATATCGATATGCACCAGGGCAGCGACCCGGATATTCAATTTTTTCCTGAAGGTGGAGAATTGGTTAATACGGTAATGTCGAGGGTGGCATTTAAAGCTATTGGTGTAAATGGTTTGGGCATCAAAGCAAAGGGAACAATTATCGATAATACGAATGCCCCGGTTGCTGAATTTACTTCAAATGACCTCGGTATGGGTTCGTTTTTTATTCAGCCTGAAGATGGAAAGACCTATAAAGCAAAAGTAACTTATGCTAATGGAAAGCAAGCTCTGATAGATTTGCCTCAGGCATTGGCGAAAGGGATATTGTTGCGCATTAAAGATACCTTAGGTAAGGTATCTGTCGATATTGTTTGTAATAAAGCCTATTTGCAGGAAAATATGAACAAGGATGTTAACCTGATCATTTATTCAGGCGGGGCATTGAGGCAGGTGAATACCAAACTGGATAGTAAAGAGATGGGCCTGGACGTACCTGAATCGCAATTTCCATCAGGTGTGTTGAGGGTTACCTTATTTTCTCAGGAAGGTGAGCCATTAAGTGAAAGGCTGGTGTTTCTTCAAAATGCTGATATCCTCAATATTTCGATCAACAGCAGTAAGTCCGCCTATAAGACAAGGGAGCTTGTTGGTATCAATGTGAATGCAAAAAGTAATGGGTTGCCGGTTGCCGGTTTATATTCGGCAGCTGTATTGGACGAAACTAAGGTTCCTTTTAGTGATAATGATGAAACCACCATTCTATCCTATCTTTTATTGAGTTCGGAATTGAAGGGTTTTATTGAAAAGCCGAATTATTATTTTGCTCAACCTTCTGCCAATACCAAAAGCGACCTTGATGTATTGATGTTGACCCAGGGTTACCGCAAATTTACCTGGAAGCAATTAAGCGATGATACTTCCCATTTTAAGTTTCCGGGGGAAAGAGCATTAAGTTTATCGGGTTACCAAAAAAATTCTGCAGGAGCGCCGATCCCCGACCACGACGTTATTTTATTGGCAGAAAAAACCGGCGGTATATTAAGTGCAAAGACCGACAAACAAGGGAAATTCAGTTTCGACAATATCGACTTTGAAGATGGTACGCTATTTACCTTACAGGCAACAGGCTCAACTAAGGAAAAGAAATCTAGCGCACTTACACTAAACGTGGAAAGCGAACCTGAGGTCGCTAATAAAACTACTCCCGTGGCTATCGCCGAAAAACTTAAAGCTTATGATGAAAGAAAGTCGGGGAGTGATCAAACAATGGCACAGGCCAATGCAAATGTAGATCAGGACTTAAGCGGTGCCGACATTTCTGGATCTGCAACGTTAACGGACGCCTTGAAATCGCATATTAAAGACATCAATTTTATTTCGGGTGCACCTTATTTGAAAGAATTTAAATACCCAATGCTGATCGTTGTAGACGGTAAGATCAGCAATAGTTATGCAAATCTGGATAACCTTAGTACTTCAAATATTTCAGCAATAAAGGTTTTAAAAGGGAAAAATGCTGAATCTTTTGGTGCAAACGGCAACTCTGGAGTTTTGGTGATCAATACACGCTTTGGAACGTCGTCGGCCAATTTAAATGGACAGGCACAGGATGATAAAACCACATCCAAAGTGTCCCGAATTGACGATGCTCATTATCGTTCGTCAAACATTTCCGGACCTGGCCATGCTGATCAGGTCATACACGGTGACGCATTTTCTTATGCAACAAGTTTGGTTACAGCGCTGAACGGCAGATTGAATGGCGTTGATTTTGTTGATGGAACACCTTATCTCAGAGGGGGCAGTGTGCTTTCATCCGGGGTGGAAGCCATCACGTCAATGTATGTGATCCTGGACGGTACACCTTTAGGTCATACCTCAATCGATAACATCAATCCCCACTCAGTAGAAACTGTTGAGTTATTGCGCGGAGCTAATGCCAGTATCTATGGGTCTGAAGCCGGTGCCGGAGTTTTAGTAATAACCACCAGGATAAAGGGTGATGCTTACGATATTCCGCAGACATCATTAGGTAACTTACGTTTCAAGGGGCATGGGTTTTATAAAGCACGGGAGTTTTATTCCCCCAAATATTTTACTTCTGCTCAAGGCGGTACATTAGATCAACGCAGTACAATTTATTGGAATCCAAACCTAACTACCGATGCAAATGGCAACGGATCATTTGAGTTTTATAATGCAGACGGCAAAGGTAGTTATCGCGTAATTGTTGAGGGTATGGACGGCAAAGGGAATATAGGATGGCAGGTTTACCGTTACAAGGTTGAATAAAACTTGTTGACATTTACGCTATGCGTAAAGTTTTACAGCGTTTAGAACAGTCGCCCGATAATGATCTTGAAGATAGCTTTGTCGGTACTATTAGTGAAACCCAGGCCAACCCCGCCGTTGAATTCCCACTTAGGATCAGTATTCAGGTCAATTGCAGCGAATAACTGGTGCTGTTGCAATTGAATTGGATCATAGTGGAAAAACGGTCCTGTGCTGCCATAATATTCAATTCCCAAAGCAACTACTTTCGATACGTCATAGCTACCTTTTATATTGGGTGAGAAGATCATGCCACGGTGTTCGTCGGGGCCGGCAAAACTTTGATCCAGGGTAGGGTTAAGGGCTATATACCATTTGTTGATTTTCTTGTCAACTATTGGCCTGATCTCAAGTGTTGATGTATTTGCAGAATATTCCTTTTTCTGAAAGCCAAATTCAACGGATATACTTACACCAACGGGCCATTTCCAGCTTTCAGGCGCTGCAACCCTTGGCCTGATATGCGATCCTACGTAGGAAGTTCTGCCATCATCGCCAAGCGCATTAAAAAAATAAAAACCAGTCTCAAACCAGGGTGTCCAGCCATGGGTTATTTCAAGCGTTTCATGGAAAATATGATTGGTTGGCAGCTGCCCATCGAAGATGCTGGTGCTGCCGTTTGCGGTGTAGTTGCTATGCAACTCAAACATGGTATGACCTTGTTCGACAGTTTCGGAGCCATAAACTTGTATTTCATAATTATCCTGGGCCTTAAGGTTCCCAATAAACAAGCATATGAAGCATCCGAGTAATATAACTTTACGCATAGGTAGATCTAATAGAATTTTACAGTTCCCAAAACTAAGGGAATCGGTTTAAAGTTTTCGTAATAAAACTATGATGAAATTCTGTTTGAAACCTGAAGTCAGGGAAATTGAATAAATATTTCTGAAAATTCAGTTTTAATCCAATATTTACTACTTACTTTCACTTGCGAATGATCGCATGATATGGCCAATCACCTTTCCACAAACCAGCATACAGTACAACCAAGCTTTGTAATTCAAAAGGTGCAACCAGCTTTATTGGGATTAATGGATGGTTCGGTATCAACACTGGCACCTATTTTTGCCACAGCGGGCTTAACCGGAAATCCGATGAAGGCTTTTTATGTAGGGCTGGCATCATCGATGGGCGCAGGGGTAAGCATGGGCCTTGCTGAGGCATTATCGGATGATGGCAAAGTTACCGGCCGTGGAAGCCCGATCATGCGCGGCGGTATAACAGCATTCGGAACCGCTCTTGGCGGAATGCTGCATACACTTCCATTCCTGATCCCGGATATGCATCAGGCACTGCATTTGGCTTATACCGTCGTAATATTTGAATTGCTCGCCATCGCATTGATCAGGTACCGTTTTATGAAAAGCCCTTTGTGGAGAACTATTCTGCAAGTGATCGTAGGTGGGGGGATCGTATTTGCACTGGGAATTTTTCTGGGACAGAGTTAAAATATAACAACAACAATAGTATGACCAAAAGTGAACAACCAACCTCAATCACTGAGCAAAGCAGAACTTACTCATCTTCGTTGCGTTTCTGGCATTGGGCCAACGCAATAGTTATCACCGGTTCGTTATTAACGGTATTGATCAATTCAACTTTATTAAAGGGTTGGACCCTGCAGTCTTTTATTCGTGACGAATTGAAAAAGTCAGGGGTAACGGTCACTGATGATCAGGCTCGCTCAGTTTCACATGCACTGCGCGATCGCGTTTGGGATTTCCATGCTTATTTTGGCTATGGCCTTATAGCTTTATTAGTGTTTCGTTTGGTAGCAGAATTCGCCGGCCTGACGGACCAGAAACTCAGCCGGAAAATTGCGGCATTCTACCGTCAATATAAAGCCGGACAGAACAAATTGATCGTCCGTGGTGAACTTTTTGTAAAATCATTGTACGCCACCTTTTATTTGATATTGATCGTTTTAGCAATTACCGGTTTATGCTTGGTATTTGAAGACGATGTGCCTGTTTTGCACAAAATGCACTTTATCAGAGAGATCCACGGATTTTGCCTATACCTCGTTTTAGCCTTCCTGTTTTTGCATATCGCAGGCGTTTACCTTGCTGAACGGAAAAATAAACCCGGCATAGTATCTGATATGATCAACGGGGGCTCTAAAAAATAGCTCAACCGTCGATCTTATTTGCGTATCAGATAAACACTGTCGATTACTGTTCCGCGTGTACTCTTGTTGATGAATGCAGGCAAAATGGTTTCGTTTTTATAGTTTGGAAACGATTTTACGATGGTAAATCCCTTTTGCTCGCCGCGAAGAAGATCTATTGTTTTCTGATTGGCAAAAAACAGCTGGTTACTGCCTGTTTTAACAGTGTCAAAGCCTTCAACTGTTAGCGACTTAATGGGTCGTTTAACATGAAACTGGAAAATGTTATTTTCGGTCCCAATATTATTCAGGCCATATGCCTCAAAAGCAGGTTGATCGACGAAGGTGGCTGCTTTTATTTGCCCGCGATAACTGATCACCAGTTTATAAAACACCGTGTTTAAATAAAAGTTGGCAAAAAGCGAAGCGATGCAGGCCAATAGGAAAGTTGCAAATCTTTTTTCTCCGGCGTTCATCCAAACAAATACCCCGGCGGAAGTAAAAAATAGTAAACCGGCTACCAGGTACCAATTATTGCCCGGTTCGGCGAAATAATGAACAATCAAAATAACGGCGGGCAAAGCAACTATATATACCCATAGCGCAATTGACCGGTAGTTTGCGGCAAATTTATTGAGCTGCTCATAACAGTAAGGTGCAGTTATGATAGCAAATAAAGGGAAAATGGTATTGGTATAAAATGGAAGCTGAAAACCCGACAATGAAAACAAGCACAATAACAATAGTCCTCCACTGATGGCAAAGTATTCGGCCGAAGGTTTTCGCCTGATGATACCTGATACACTTTTAAATATGGCATAATAAAACACCAGACACCATGGCGCAAAGGCCCAAAGCAAAGTGTGCAGGTAAAAGAATATATCCCCTGATTTCCGGGTGATGGGACCACTGTTTACAAAGCGACCAAACTGGCTATCCCAGAAAAACCATTTAATGCCTGATACATGATGTCGCCCAAATACCAATTTCTCGGGATGCAGGTCGAACTGTAAATAAAGTGCATACAGCTCCGGTAGTATAAACAGGCCGGTAAGCAACAAAAGTAAAGCCCATTTTGGCCGGAAGATTTCGCGGTATTTGCCGCTAAGCACCAATTGACCGATCAGGGCACCGTAAATGGCAATGGTTACAAAAATCCCCTTGGTCATAATAGCAAGGGCACCCATAAGTGCGGCAAAGAAAAGATCATAAAAAGTAAATCGCTTCTCTAATTGGCTGATATGATAGATACTGCCGATCACCATCGCCATCAGGTAGGGCTCGGCACGTACATCGGTATTTGACATGATGAGATGTTGCGACGTTGCAAGGATAAGTGCCGCTAACCATGCTACCTCGGTACCATAATATTTTTTTGAGAACAGGTAGGTATAGCGCAGACCAATCAAAAAGAAAAGCAGTGCCGGAAGACGGTAGGCCCATACCGATACCCCAAATACCCGAAAACTTAAAGCGATTGCCCAAAAGGGAAAATGTGGTTTGTCCAGCCAGTCCTGGTTATAGGTAAACAATTGCCAGAATTGATGGCGATAAAGCAGGTTTTTTGCAATAGAACCATACAGCCCCGGATCATCGGTAAAAAAATCGAGGTTGAAACCCGAAAAATTGACCAAAATCGCCAATAACAGCAGAAAAAGGTAAATCCGGTGGCGAATGTTTTTCATCACCCAAATCAAAGCAAGTTTAACGGTAAATGCAAGCTGGTACAGGAATGGCGCTAAAGTAAATGGGCCACCCGGGTTAGTGTGTGCGTTCCCCGGGCAGCCCTTTACTGTTATTTGGTTTTTTAGTTTAGTTTAGCTGTACTCCGGTAATATTTAGCGAACGCCCTTTAATTTTATCAAATATACTTTTAACAAGGGGCTTGGTAATATACGACGTTACAAATGGGTACGACTTGGTACGATTGATATCCATTTGAAAAATAGATGAAGAAACAATATATATTTTGATGTCTTTTTTTAACGATTTGTAGATCTCCTGGTACCTGTTCAGAAAATCCCAGCCGCTATGGTTGGGCATGTACAGATCGAGGAAAATGTAATCTGGCAGTGCCATGATCTTTGATTTGTTTTCTTCCAGGTAATCCAATACCAGCTTGCCATCAAAGGTGTAGGTTGTTTCCTTCGCAAGATCGTTTTTATTGAGCATGTATTGCACCATTTTATGGTGGATCGGATCGTCGTCGATGATGATTAGTTTTGACATGGTAATGGGTTGAAATGGTTAATAAAAAAACAAACAATGCCGAAATTAGTAAGTATTTGCTAACTTGAATTGTTGCCTTCGAATCAATTATGGTCCGAATACAAATCGCTTATTATCGCCCTCGCGGCATTTTACTTTCCAGCTTGCTTAAGGTACATTCCAATCATCATGCCATAACTCAGCAACAGGCAATTGTAACAAACTTGTTATGGTTTTATTGGGTTCAAAAATTCCTTTTGAAAGCCTTGTTTTTCAGCGGTTTAGTAAAGCAGTTGTTTGGTTTTTGGTAAAAAACTGCTTCAAATATCGAGGATAAGTGGCTGGTTTATAGTGGCAGAAACGGAGCTATTTAAATATCGAAATAATGATAAAATACTGACTAATCCAGAGTCTGAAAACGGTAAAATCGATTTATCTTTATCATCAAATCAATTAACATAAAACCATGAGAAAGATGTTACAACCGAAGCTTTTGTCTACACTGGCAATTGTTTTTCTATTTTTAGGAGTGGCAAGTGCGCAAAAAAAGCCACAGGCAAGTCCCGCTGACAGCACCAGCGGCACTATAGCTGGCGCTACAATCGATATTTTTTACCATAGCCCGGCTGTTAAAGGTCGCACTATCGGTAAAGAAATTGCCCCTTACAGACAAATCTGGCGGACCGGTGCCAACGAGGCAACTACCTTTTCAACCAGCAAGGACATAAAAGTTGAAGGGAAAGTTTTAAAGGCTGGAAAGTATACGCTTTACACCCAGCCAGATGAAAAAGAATGGAAAATTATTTTCAATTCGCAATTGATGGACGGAACCCGCCCGATCTGGGGAATTAAACACGATGGTTCAACCACCGACGATCCTGCTAAAGACGTTTTGGTGGTTACGGTAAAACCTAAAAAAGCTGCTGAATTTAACGAACGCTTTAAGATACAGGTAGCCAAACCCGGCTTTGTATTGCTTTGGGGCGATATTGAGGTGCCGGTAAAAGTTAAATAATTACCAGGTGATAATAGCATAACCCCCGGCCAAACGCCGGGGTTTTTTGTTGCCGAATGTGCTTGGGCAGTGCGCTTCCCCGATACTATATTTGCCTTCAGAATATGATCAGCAGTTTTAAATGGGTTCAGTTGAAATCGCGCCTGGTAACCTTGGTAATGCTTGTTGTTTTGATTTTGCTGTTGATTTGGTTTTCGTCCTATCCCGGCGCTGTTGAACGTTTTTATTCAAACGGACTATATCCAGTCATATGCCATTGCTTTCACCCGGTATTTAACCTTTTCCCTTTTAGTGCCGGCGATATATTGTACCTACTGGTCATTATCGGCCTCATCTACCTGTTTGTAAAGCTGGTGCAGACCTTGATTCGCAGGCAATGGCAAAAAGCCGCGTCCCTCATACTGGGAACGATCAACGGGACATTGGTGGCTTACCTTGTTTTCTATCTCTTTTGGGGCTTGAACTATTACCGGCCTGAAGCTTTTGAGCGTTTACACCTCCCGGACACAGCCTATACAGCAGCCGACCTGAAAGCCGTAACGGCCCGCCTCATCGATAGTGCTAACATCTGCCGGAGCAGGTTATCTCAAAGTGACTGGCAGCGTACAAACGATCAAATATACCAACAGGCTGTTGATGACCAGGCGCAATTGAGCCTAAGTGATCCGGCTTTTAGAAATTATGGAGCAAAAGCGAAATCTTCCCTATTGACCCTGCTGACCAATTACCTCGGCACTTCGGGTTATTACAATCCCTTTACATCCGAGTCGCAGGTCAATTACCAGATGCCGGTTTTTCTGAAACCATTTGTCACCTGTCACGAATTATCGCATCAGGCAGGTTTTGCGCCTGAAGACGAAGCTAATTTTGCCGGCTTCCTTACCGCCTCGAGATCAAAGGATAAATTTTTTCGTTATTCAGCTTATTATGAGGGGGTGGAGGAGTTTATGTTTGCCCTCAACCTCCAGGACAGCCTTTCGCGAAAAGAATTAAGAAAACGTATATCACCTCAGGTGATCGGTGATTTTAAAGCCGAACGTAAATACTGGCTTAAATACCAGGGGCAAATAGAGCGGATCAGCGGGGTATTTTATGACCATTTTCTCAAAGCCAATAACCAGCCACAGGGATTGAAAACCTATAACCGTATGGTATTGCTGATCATGGCTTACCGCAAAAAGCATCAACTGTAGTATTTTTATTTATTCGGTTGCGCTTTTATTCATTTCAGGTAAAACTGAACAATCAATTTTAAATTTCCCCAAATAGGTTATATTTGATGCTCAACCTCAATTATAGACCCTAGTGTTATGAATGCAAAAGTTATTTTTTGGGCAGTCGTTATGGCCCTCGGCGGATTTTTATTTGGTTTCGATACCGCTGTTATTTCGGGTGCCGAACAGGCCATCCAGCAGTATTGGAATCTCAGCGACCTGCAGCATGGCTTCACCATTTCGATAGCCCTGATCGGTACAGTTACTGGCGCATTCCTCGGCAGGTTGCCCGCGGATAAGTTGGGAAGGAAAATTTCATTGGTAATCATCGCCTGCATATTTTTATTCGCTTCATTGGGAACGGCTGTAGCCACCAACTGGTATTTATTTGTTTTGCTGAGATTTATAGGAGGTCTGGGTGTTGGCGCTTCTTCGGTCATCGCGCCAATTTATATTTCAGAGATAGCACCGGCTGCTACCCGCGGACGGCTGGTTATCCTTTTTCAGTTCAATATCGTTCTCGGGATACTGGTATCGTACGGCTCTAATTATATCATTGGGTTAATATATCACGATTCATGGCGATTGATGCTGGGTATCATGGCAATTCCGTCATTAATATTCCTGATCTTATTGCGCTTTGTACCTGAAAGTCCACGCTGGCTGATTCTTAAAAAGTCGAAAATTGAGGAGGCCCGACAAACCCTTCAAATTGTTAATCCGGAAGGCTTTGAGCAGGAAATACAAAATATAATTGACGCCAAAAACGAAGAGCAAAACGATGCCGCTGCTGAAAGTCTGTTTACAAAAAGGTACCATTTCCCGGTTACCCTTGCCATATTATTTGCTTTCTTTAACCAGGTATCGGGTATAAATGCCATTATCTATTACGCTCCACGCATCTTCGGTATGGCCGGTTTAGCAAAAAGTGCAGCGCTTTTATCCACTACCGGCATTGGTGGCGTGAACCTGTTATTTACCATGATAGCTATTTTCTTTATCGATAAGATCGGCCGTAAAAAACTGATGTTCATCGGCTCTTTCGGCTTGATCGTGACCCTGGGACTGGTAGCAATGGCCTTTTATGGTGGGCATATCAACGGCAATATGGTTACCATCTACCTGATGGCCTATATTGCATTTTTTGCATTTTCACAGGGTGCTGTGATCTGGGTGTTTATTTCCGAGATATTCCCTAATCAGGTGAGAGCAAAGGGACAAACTTTAGGAAGCTTTACACATTGGGTAATGGCAACCGCAATTGCTTTTTCTTTTCCCTATATCACCGGTAAGATAGGCGGTGGAAATACGTTTTTATTTTTCACCGTAATGATGGTGCTCCAATTGATATTTGTGTGGAAGATGATGCCTGAAACCAAAGGGAAATCGCTCGAGCAGATCGAACGTACATTGACTATTCACTAAATAATTTGCCTGCGTAACGAGTAGCAAAACCCTTATTTTATTCAGAAACCAAACAAAACAAAAAAGCCGGGCCTCGTGCCCGGCTTTGGTCAGTCATTCATTATTTAGATTATACGAGGTTCTTTTTGATATAAGTTATGCTCTGGGTAATACTATTGAAAGGATCACCTGGACAGATATCCTCTTCAACAAAAAAATATTTCAGACCTGCCTTTTTACTGTGTTCAAATATCCTTTTGAAGTTAACCACGCCATTGCCTACTTCAGTAAACATTTTCTTTTCGGTTTTGTCCATGTCTTTGATATGCCAAAGCGGGAAACGGCCCGGATGTTTTTCTATCAGCGCAACCGGATCCTGACCAGCCCTGGTTAACCAATACAGGTCAATCTCGAATTTTACCAGGTTCTTGTCGGTATTCTCCAATAAAATATCATAAGGATATTTCCCGTTTTCGGCTATAAATTCAAAATCGTGGTTATGATAGCAGAATTGCAAACCAGCTTTTTTACTGATCTCGCCGGCACGGTTAAAATCATCTGCCAGTTTTTTATAATGATCCAGTTTGCCGCGCTCATTAGGTGAAAGCCAGGCACAGATCATAAATTTCTGCCCTACCGACGCCGCATCCTCAGCAGCCTTGTCCCATCCATTTAATATAGTACCCTGACTTTTTGCTTCCTCACCCAACAGGTAGTGTGTACTCGGCATGATCAGGTTGTTTTGCTTAAGTAATTGGGCAAATGCCTTTGGCTCTTTGCCATAATACTTGCCATCACTATAGGTAGCCTCAACAGAGTTATAGCCTATTTGAGCAACCCTTGCCAGTGTACCGGCCGTGTCTTTGCCCATCGCGTCACGAACGGTATACAATTGAAGTCCGATATATTTTTTGTCATAAGCAAACAGGCTGGGCGCAGCTAATAAGCCTGCAGAAACCAGCGCAGAAGTCTTTAAGAATTCACGTCTCGATGTCATAATTGGTTTGGTTAATTGGTGCTATTGTGTAAAAGTAACACAATAAGTTTATTAATAAAAGAGCCTGAATATTTTTTAAGCCGAACTTTGTGATGCTTGATAGGGAGAAATACATCCCTCAAAATAATCGAAATACTATGGTTTAAACCAATTGGTTAAATAGCATTGCTGGTTGCTATTACCTCGCTAAGATTCGCTGTTGCCGGCTTGTTTACAAAGGATCAACTTTATATATTAGAAGAAGAAAAAAAAGTATCGTCGGTCATGACAATAGCCACTTCATTTCCTGCTAACGGCGCACTCAACCCAAGCGGTACAAAACAACGTATAGCATCTATTGATATTTTACGGGGACTTGTCATGTTGATCATGGCCATAGACCATGTGCGCGATTTCTTTAATTACCATCACCCCGAACCAACTGATCTGGCAATTACTACACCCATATTATTTTTTACCCGCTGGATCACCCATTTTTGCGCACCAACCTTTGTATTTCTGAGCGGCATTTCTGCTTACCTGGCAGGTACACGGCGCAGCAAAAAGCAGTTCAGCGCATTTCTGATCAAACGTGGTCTTTGGCTCCTGGCAGTTGAGTTTTTGGTCATCACCCTGGCCATTACACTTGATCCGCTGTACCATGTATTTATTTTGCAGGTCATCTGGGCGATAGGCGGAAGTATGATATTATTGGGTTTACTGGTTTGGCTGCCTGTACCGGCTGTTGCAGCTATCGGTGTCATCCTGGTATTTGGGCATAATATTTTCGATATCGTTAAAGTTCACTTTATCGAGGATACTGTACCGGGTAAACTATTATTTTCCGGCGCGGGGTTTGGCGGCTTTATTCCTTTTTCAAAAGACAGGGGAATGCTAACGGCTTATGCCTTATTACCCTGGGCGGGTTTAATGTTTATTGGCTATGCTTTCGGCACTTTATATGCAAGGGGCTACGATGCCGTTAAACGACGCAAAATATTGCTATATGCAGGCCTGGGTGTATTGGCCTTGTTCTTTATACTCCGATACCTTAATGGCTATGGCGACCCTGCACCCTGGTCGACCCAAAAAACGACGGCTTTAACAATCATTTCGTTTTTTAATGTCAGTAAATATCCGCCTTCGCTTGTTTATATGTGTATGACCATAGGCGCGGCGCTGTTGATCCTCTCAGCTACCGAAAAAGCGACCAGTAAATTATCGGCAATTTTGGTGGTTTATGGTAACGTACCCTTGTTTTATTACCTGTGCCACTGGTTCCTGTTAAAGATCATTAACGTAATTGCTTTTTTTGCAACCGGTTTTAATGTGAGTCAAATTAACAGCTCGCACCATATGCCGCCAATCTTCCAGCCGGATGAATTTGGATTTAGCCTGGGTGGCGTTTACCTGATATGGGTACTGATGATCATTTTGCTTTATTTCCCTTGCCGCTGGTACAGTCAGTATAAGAAAACGCATACCGAATGGTGGTTGAGTTATTTGTAAGTTGAATTGATTCCGCCCTGCTCTGCCTGCTTATAAAAACTGTTCGATCACTCTTTTTATTTGAGCAGCCTGCATCACTCCGCTTTGGCGCCAAACTGGTTGGCCCTTTTTGAAAAGCATTAAGGTAGGCACACTTTGGATCTGGTATTTATTGGCCACAGCCGAATTTTTGTCGATATCGATCTTCAGGATAGTTGTCTTATCACCCAGGGCGGCTTTCAACTCTTTGAGTATGGGCGGCATCATTTTACAAGGCCCGCACCATTCGGCTGAAAAGTCGACCAGTACCAGTTTTTCGCCATTAATAATCTCCAGGAAATTCGCCATCGTTTATTTGTTGTATAGTTCTGGTAACAGTTTTATTGCTGTTTTGTTATCGAAATTACCAAACAAAGTTAGCACCTGATTGTAGCTCTTACATACAATACATAAAGATCAATCGTTGATCGTTGTTAATAGCTTAAAGCTATGATTTATTTGGTTTTTAACAAAAGCGTAATCTTTTTAAGCAATTTACCGCATAACCCATCGTTAGATTTGTAGTAAGCCATTGCCGCAATATTCATTCATTTTTGATAAAGAAAGGATTCATTATGTTACGCACGACAGTTTTCAATCCGCGCTACCAGTTTCATTTGCTGATCAACTTCAAACAAAAAGATGAGCGGAGTATAGCTATACTGCCCAACAGGTCAGGCCAATTCCGGGTAGTTGATCAGGGTGATATTTTGGGTGAATTGGAATATGATCAGCATTGCAATTGTATAGCAAGCAGATGTAATGTGCCCAAACATATCCTTGCACAGA
The DNA here is from genome assembly GCA_903863845.1 of uncultured Mucilaginibacter sp. GTDB lineage: Bacteria > Bacteroidota > Bacteroidia > Sphingobacteriales > Sphingobacteriaceae > Mucilaginibacter. The sequence continues at coordinate 34,286 of CAIPDP010000108.1, forward strand.
TAAAAAATGGGATCCGGGATTTTCTGATGAACTCGTTTATTCACCCGCTCAGTCTAACGTAAAAACACGCAGGATTTTGCGTAGCCTTACTCATTCGTTTTGGTGCGGGTTGAGGTATATTTGTTTTGTTCCGAATTCAAACAAAGCAATATGAGTATCCTGAAACGTGTAGCTATAGCAGGCAGTAATAAGGCTGCACATGCTTTGACTGGCACCGCTGCTATCGACCGCAATGCCATTATCGAGGTTACCGTGCGAATTCGCCGGAAAAAATCTATTGAAGAAAAGCTAAAAACGGGAGGCTTGATCACGCACGCCTCTTACGAAAAATCCTTCGGTTCGGCCCAGCGCGACGTTCAGAAAGTTGAATTGTTTGCACATCAGTACCAGTTGAGTACAGTTGATATTGACCTTGCAAGGCGAAGTTTGACCTTAAGCGGTTCGGTCAGCAATATGGAATCGGCTTTTGGTGTGAAGCTTTGCGGATCTACTGATTTTGAAGGGAAACCGATCAGGGTGCGCGAAGGCGAGATATTTATACCTGCAAATCTCAAAAATATTATTGAAGGAGTTTTCGGCCTGGATAACCGTCCGATAGCCAGACCGATGTTCAAAGTTTCTCCAAATGCCGGGAGCGCAACGCCTGCAACACCAGCAGCAACTACCTTTACTGCCGACCAACTGGCAAAGATTTACGACTTCCCCACAGGATTTGATGGTAAAGGGCAGACAGTTGCGATCCTCGAGTTTGGTGGCGGTTACCAGACAGCCGACCTGGTTAATTATTTTAAAGGATTAAATATAAACGCGCCGAAAATAAAATCAGTGTCGGTTAATGGAGGACAAAACTCACCATCGATACCGCAAAGTGCAGATACCGAAGTTATGCTTGATATTGAAGTTGTTGGTGCAGTAGTTCCCGCAGCAAACCTGGTGGTTTATTTTGCGCCAAATTCTGATCAGGGCTTTCTGGATGCCATCACTAAAGCTATCCACGATAAACATAATAAGCCATCTGTATTGTCCATCAGCTGGGGCTCAGCCGAAGTTAACTGGACCAGCCAGGCGATGACCAGTATGAATGAGGCATTTAAATCAGCTTCACTTTTGGGTGTAACAGTTTGCATAGCCTCCGGCGACTCCGGCTCGGCCGACAGTATCGATGATGGGAAAGCCCATGTCAATTTTCCGGCTTCAAGCCCCTATGTGCTGGCCTGCGGTGGCACCAGTTTACAAGTTAATGGAAACGCTATTGTGTCAGAAGTAGTTTGGCACGATTCAGATTCCTCGGCCACTGGCGGCGGTGTGAGTGAAATATTTCCGAAGCCAGCCTATCAGAACAATGCAAATGTTCCTGTTTCTGTTAATACCGGTTTTGTTGGCAGGGGAGTACCCGATGTTGCAGCCGATGCCGATCCTGCTACCGGTTATAAGGTATTGGTGGATGGGCAGCCTTCGGTAGTTGGCGGCACCAGTGCCGTAGCACCCTTGTATGCAGGCCTGGTAGCCAGACTCAACCAGCAAAAAGGCAAACCTTCGGGATTTATCAACCCTGTAATTTATGCAAACCCTTCCCTTGCCCGTGATATCACAGTAGGTAATAACGACACCACTGCAGATAATAAAGGCTATACTGCGGGCCCGGGTTGGGACGCCTGCACCGGTTTGGGGGTTATATCCAAATTTTGAAATATTCTGCCTAAATTGGATATTCCGGAGACCTTGACCAGTACATTCCCTGCGCTCTTGAGCACCGATTTGTGTTGAAAGAAAAGAATAATCAAATTAACCATCAATAGGTTAACATGGTCAATGTGTAACGGAATCACCTGTTCGACATTTCGGAATTAGGTGGTCAAGGTCTCCGTATTATCAACCCATGCCTTTAATTTACGAAAATCGCCGTGAAATTAAAAGAGGCCGCCTCACTTTTGAGACAGCCTCATCTTTTTTTTCATCATTCATTCGGTTGTGGCTTTACATAGCATTTCTCAATTCATCAACAATCATAAATCCTATCTTTAACCCCAAAACCAACAACCAAAATATTTTAAACCAATGAACAAAGACCTCTTTTTAGATTTCATTCAAAACAATATTCCACACATTCCCATAAACAAAACTGCCTTAGAAGGAATTGTGGATGGCTTTGAAGAACTCACTTTTGAAAAAGGCGAATACATTTTAAAGCAAGGAAAAATTAGCGGCTATTATGTTTTGTTGGAAGGCTATGTAAGAGCCTACACTATTTCTGATAAAGGCGATGAAATAACAACTTACTTCTATCCGCCAAAAAGAGTAATTTTTGAAGCTGCTTCTTTTTTTGAAGGGGCAAAATCTTCTGAAAACATTCAGGCTATCTCACAGTGTTTTGGTTACTACACAACCTTTGACAAACTCAACCAAATGTTCCATTCATTGCCCGAGTTTAGAGAGTTTGGCAGGGCTATGCTAGTAAAAGAATTTGTAGAGTATAAAAAACGAACACTTTCTATGATAAATAAAACAGCAGAAGAGCGATACGCTGAATTGATACAAACCAATAAAGTAATTTTTCAGGTAGCTCAACTTAAACACATTGCTTCTTACCTTGGAATGACCAATACTTCCCTAAGCAGAGTTCGGGCTGAATTTTCTAAAAAATAATCTGCCCTTTTGCCAAATTTTTTTGCCATTTGGCAATTCATTTCTTGCCAAATGATAACCGTTGCCTAATAACTGTTGTGGATTTTTACATCATCATTTTTAAACAATTCAATGATGGAAAATTCGCAACAACATGCACAGGCAGAAACGCCAACTTCAAATTTTTTTACAGGCTCCATCCCACGCAACTACGATACCTATATGGGACCTGTTTTATTAAATCCCTATGCTATTGATTTAGCAGGTCGGATTAAACAACACGGGAAAATTGAGGTATTAGAACTGGCAGCAGGCACAGGCATCGTTACCCGTTATTTGCTGCAGGCATTGCCCAATGCCGATATAGCAGCAACCGACATCAGCGAAGACATGATGAACATTGCCAAAGAAACCATTGCATCGCCTAAACTTTATTGGGCAAATCTGGATATGGCAGCAATTCCTTTCGCAAACGACAGCTTTGATTTAATTGTTTGCCAGTTTGGGCTAATGTTCGTTCCAGATAAGCAAAAGGCATTAAGCGAAATGCACCGTGTGTTAAAGCCCGGTGGGCAATTACTCTTCAACACCTGGGGAAACATAGCCGAAAACCCAATGTGGCAAATTAGCTTTGGTTTGTTTAAACAAGTGTTTGGCGAAATGCCTGTGCCAATGCAACAAAGTCCTTTTGCCTTAACTGATTTGGAAGAAATAAAGCAACTTTTAACAGAAGCAAATTTTACAACTACCAAAGCAGAAGAAGTAAGAAAAACTACGCAGGTAGAAACTGCTAAAAGTGCAGCACAAAGATTTTTACTTACAGCCCCAACATTAGCACAAAAGCCGGAGTTCTACCCTGATTTATTATCGCAATTAGAAAAGCGTTTGGCTGAAAACTTAGGCGACAATCCTTTGGTAGCTCCAATGATGGCTTTGGTTTTTGAAGCGACAAAAGCGGGAAACTAAATTCTAAAAACTTCAAAATGAATTGGCGTACATTATATTTCATACAGGGTTTTGCAACATTCGCAACCTTTTTATTGATATTGCTAAACCCAACAGCAATACCAAATTCCTTTGGCTTGTCCGTAACCAAAGAAAATTATGCCTTTCCTTTTTTGATTGGTGCAAACGAAGTGGCACTTTGTTATTTATCATTTGCAGCAAGAGCCATCAGAGAAACCAAAACAATAAAAAAAATTAGCACCTTTTTTATTGTTTTTCATTTTACCACCGGAGCCATGTGTTTGGTTGCTTTGTATTATGGTGCTTCCACAAAAATTCTTTCCAATGTTGTTTTAAGAACTATAATGGTTGTAGCCTTTTATTATTACGGTATTTATAAAATCAAAAAAGATGGACAATAAAAAATATTTAGTCATTGGTGCTACTGGTCATGTTGGCTCAAAAACAACCATCCTGTTAGCAAACAGGGGTTACGATGTTACGGCAATGGTACGCAATGAAGGTGCGGTAATAAAAGACTCATATACCGGCACTATCAAATATGTGGTTGGAGATTTATCAAATGAGCAATCTATCATCAATGCGGTGCAGGGAATGAATGTAGTAATTAACACAGCCAACGGTTTGCTGCCTCAGAAGAAAGGCGATAGTGTAACAGGCGTGAATGATGGAGCAGTAAGGCTTATCACATTATGCGAAAATGCAGGCGTAGAAAGATTTGTGCAATCATCAACACCCACTTTCAAATACGATAAAAACGTTCCCGAATTGTGGGGAAAAAGGTTGATTGAAAAAAGGTTGCAAACATCTTCCATGCAATCAGTCATAATCCGCAACCCTGCATTTATGGATGTGTTTATAGTAATGAGCGGCTTTCAACAGGCTGAAGATTATTCATTACATGCAACCACAAAAAGAAACTGTGGCTTTGCACAATGGTATATGAAACAGGTAGGAAATTTTGTTATAAAAAGGGGTTGGATGTTAGCACCAGGCGGGGCAAAACATGGCACACCAACTATTTCAACCAGGGATGTTGCTGAAATGCTTTTCGCAGGAGCTATCTATGAAGGAAATGAAAAAAGAATTTTAATAGAAGCTGGCGGACCTGAATGGCTAACGTGGAAACAAATTGCTGCAATCGTAGCAGAAAAAGTTGGCAGAAATAAAATCCGCCTCATACCAATACCTGCGTGGATGGCAAACTTAAACAAGGCGATGGTAAAACCATTTTCAAAATCTGCCGCCAACATTTTCGCCATGATGGGTTTTGTGGCTGCTTTTCAACCGCATTGGGAAAATAAAACAGATGTGATAAAGAAATTCAGCCTGCCAAAGCAGCTAACACTATTCGATTATTTAGACATTAACTACAAAAAATAAAATGATAATGAAAGAAAAAATATTAATCACATTGGCAACAGGCACTACAGGGTATGCCATTACACAACTACTTTTACAGGAAGGTTATCTCGTTCGCATTTTTGTGCGTTCAAGAAATAAACGGGCATTAGAGTTAGAAAAAATGGGAGCAGAAATTGCTATTGGTGAGTTCAATAATTACGAGCAATTCAAAGCTGCATTAACAGGTATTGACAAAGCCTATTTCTGTTACCCAATGATGAAAGGTTTGCAGCAAAGCATTCAATTGTTTATCAAAGCGGCAATAGAAACAGATTTACATGCTATCGTTTTTATGGGGCAATGGCTGGCAGAGTACAAAGAAGCACCAAGTTTGTTGACAAGGGATATACAGGCTGCTTATAAATTATTGGAGCAATCGGGTTTAAATGTGGTCTATTACAATCCCGGTTTCTTTGCAGATAATGTTGTTGCATTAACAGAAAGCATTGTTCAAATGGGACAAATGCCGTCACCTTTTGGCGATGGAAAATGTCCATGGATTTCAACCGGCGATTTGGGAAGATGTGCAGTTGCTTTATTGAAAAATCCTGAACCATACTTTGGCAAAAAGGTACACCCGGCAGGTGCAAAATCTATTGACGCAACTGAAATGGCAGCTATCTATTCAAAAGTTGTTGGGCATAAAGTGAAAGTAATGCCTGTTACTGATAAAATGTTTATGAAGGCTGTAATGGCTGCTGCCAAAGAGTTTGGCTACGATGAATTTGTAGCAGTTCAAACCGTTTTTTATATGCAGGAACTACGCAAAAACAATTTTGGACAACCCAATAATGTAGTAAAAGAACTCACAGGCAGAGAACCGGAAGATTTTGAAACAATCGCAAGAGAATTTGTTGCCACCTCACCTTATGGCAAAAAAAGTTTTAAAGGAAAACTGTACGCTATGGGAAGTGTTTTCAAACTGCTAACTGCATCAATCCCCAATAAGGCAAGGCAGTTGGAATTAAACTCCTGATAAAAAAGTTTTAGCTAAATCTGGAGAATACGGAGGCCTTGACCACCTAATTCCGAAATGTCGAACAGGCGATTCTGTTACACATTGACCATGTTAACCTATTGAAAGTTAATTTGGTTTTTCCTTACGATTTACACAAATCGGTGCTCAATAGCGTACGGATTGTACTGGTCAAGGCCTCCGTTTTCTCCA
>CAIPDP010000109.1 GCA_903863845.1 uncultured Mucilaginibacter sp.
AAGTCAATACTATAATTGGCTATAGGGAGGTATTTTCTTTACATCAGTAAAGGCATTGGATCGGTCTGATCCTTTAAACCTGTAATAACCTAATCAACAGAAATATGCTACAACCTAATCAATCGGCTACGAACCAGTTTCACTCCAACTTAGCCCAACTACCACCTTACTGCGAACGCCTGGTTACCGCAGAAGATGAAGAACTGTTTACTGTTAACACCGCCAATGGTTGGCTCAGGGAAGCCAGCCGGCATGCCGTACCAAAAATGCTTTTTGATAAATTTTGGTTCGAGACCGAACTTTGTATCCTGTTTGCCGATAGTAACCTCGGTAAATCAATTCTTGCCGTGCAAATTGCCAACGCTATCAGTAATGGCCAGTCGGCACCGCCTTTTGTTTGCGAGGCTGAACCGCAACCGGTATTGTATTGCGACTTTGAATTGACCTCGAAACAATTTGAAGCCAGATATTCGGTCGAATATCGTGATCACTACGAATTTACAGACAATTTTTACCGCGCCGAATTAAACCCGGGCATTGACCTGCCTTCGGGCTTTAAAGATTTTGACGACTACCTGAACGCTTCACTCGAAAAGTCAATTGTTCAAACCGGCGCAAGGGTTGTTATTATTGATAACCTTACTTACCTGCGCAACGAGACTGAGCGCGCTAAAGATGCACTGCCATTGATGAAGCACCTTAAAGCTTTAAAAAAGACCTATAACCTAAGTATTCTGGCGCTGGCGCATACGCCCAAGCGGGATATGACGCTGGAAATTAACCGAAACGATCTGCAGGGCAGTAAGATGTTGATGAACTTTTGCGATAGTGCTTTTGCTATTGGCGAGAGCGTAATTGACAAGGGCATGCGCTATCTGAAACAAATAAAGCAACGAAATACCGACCAGGTTTATGGCAGTACCAACGTTTGTATTTGCCGTATTAATAAACCTTTAAACTTTTTACAATACGAATTTCAGGGATTTGGTGTTGAAGGTGATCACCTGCGTAAAGCCAGATACGGCCAGGGAAACGACCATATGGACGAAGTTGTAAAACTGCGTGCCGAGGGTTTAACCCTAAAAGAAATTGGCGCAAAGTTTGGCCTGTCGTTTCAACAGGTTGACCGTTTAATAAAGAAGGCTGCCAGATAAACAGCCTGCGTTCCTGTTCCTTCCGCTTTTGTGTTACCCCAAACCGGAAGGAATCGGAACCCCCAAACCCCCAACCTGCCTGTACCCTTTCAATTGCTATCTCAACAACATTACCCTTTCATTTCATCATGCACCATCGTTATATGCTCGAACCTTATAAAGGTAGCGCTACCCGTTACATGTGCCCCCAATGCAAAAACCGTCGCGATACTTTCAAACGATATATTGATTCTGAAACAGGCGCCTACCTTGCCGAACACGTTGGCAAATGCGACAGGATTGAAAGCTGCGGCTATCATTACCCACCGGCTGCGTTCTTTGCCGATAACCCGGGCGAAAAACCTGCGGGTAACAGGGCAAGGACAACGCCTGTTGCAAACAACAATTACCACCTTTTAAAATGGTCGCTGGTTGAACGATCGATGAAAAGCTTTGGGCGCAACCATCTGGTGCAGTTTTTGTGCCGCATGTTTGGCCCGGAACAAACCAAAGAACTGGTGTTGAAATATTGCATCGGCACAGCGGCCCATTGGCCGGGCGCAACGGTTTTCTGGCAGCTCGACCATCACGAAAAGGTACGTGCCGGCAAGATAATGCTTTATGATGCGGCTACCGGTAAGCGGGTAAAAGAACCCTTTAACCATGTAACCTGGGTGCACAGGGTGTTAATGCCGAATTCGGAGTTCCAAATGCGAAATGAAGATAAAAACAACTCCGCAGTTGACATTTCGCACTCCGCATGCAAAAGCAACTCCGAATTCAAACTCCGCCAATGCTTCTTTGGTGAACACCTGCTGGCGCATTACCCTCAATTACCGGTAGCAATTGTTGAAAGTGAAAAAACTGCAGTTATAGCTGCGGGATATATACCTCAATACGTATGGCTGGCGGCAGGTAGCCTGGAAGGTTTGTCGGATTATAAATGCCAGGTATTGGCTCATCGCCAGGTTATCCTGTTCCCCGATGCCAACGCTTACCATAAATGGCAGCAAAAAGCGCGGGAACTTAGTCTGCGTATACCCACCGCAACTTTTAAGGTTGATGATTACCTGGAGAGCAATGCCAGTGCCGATGAACGCCAGCGGGGTATAGACATTGCCGACCGCTTTATAGATGAATTTTTAACTAAAAACCCTAAAAACTAATATGATGTACGGAGAATTTACAGACATGTGCGCCTGGTATTACCGGCTCACCGAACGCCTTAAAGAACAGGAAGAACGCTTTCAAAACCTGCTTGCCAATGCCCTGCCTTATACCGGTCAGACCGAATTGATTGAGCTTGACCGGATCATCCGGTATAACCGAAAGGTGCAAGCAGCCCTGGCCGATACAGAAAAAACCAGTGCACAGATAGTTGATGCAGAATCTATAATTTATAAAATGATCGAATATTTCGGGATAAAACCAAATACCAGGTTAAAGGGCCAGATACCCGAGCAATTGGAGTTTGAGTTTTGGCTCGACGAAAGCAACCAGCTGCATATCCAAAAATTAAGCGACCTTGCCAAAAGCGAAGCACCCCCAGGTTCGCACTATATCTATATCAACAGCGAAGAAAGGGAGGAGCAGGAGATGGAGGATGATTGGTAGGGGGGATGCATCAGCGTAATCAAAACTCCCGATAGCTATCGGGACACACGCATCAACGGTTCAGACAAAATGCCGTTAATGCCTCCTTGCGATTGCCACGTCGCCCCGAAGCCCGCAACCCGGTGCTGGCTCCTCGCAAAGACAAGGTGTTACGAATTAATATCAGGTAAGTCCTAATCCCGATAGCTATCGGGACCTACGAATCTCGGTTCAGACAATAGTGCGCCATGCATCAGCGTAATCAAAATAATCACACGCATCAACGGTTCAGACGATAACCCGTTAATGCCTCCTTGCGATTGCCACGTCGCCCCGAAGCCCGCCACCCAGCGCTGGCACCTCCCAAAGACAAGGTGTAACGAATTAACATCAGGTAAGTCCTAATCCCGATAGCTATCGGGACCTACGAATCTCGGTTCAGACAATAGTGCGCCATGCATCAGCGTAATCAAAATAATCACACGCAT
>CAIPDP010000110.1 GCA_903863845.1 uncultured Mucilaginibacter sp.
GGTGCTTATTTAATGTTAAAGGATTGTAGGGTAATGTTAAATATTGGCGCCGCAACTCACCCCGATCCCGCAACTCACCCCGATCCCGCTGGCGCGTGATCGACCCTCTCTTCAGAGAAGAGAGGGTGTTTTTTCGCATTTTAAAAACCCACTCTCTACTTTGTCGAAAGGGGGCAGGGGGTGAGTTGAATATCCGCGCCGCAACTCACCCCGATCACGCTGGCGCGTGATCGACCCTCTCTTCAGAGAAGAGAGGGTGGTTGTGTTTATGGTGAGATAATAAAACCTCTTTTTTTTATCTCACCATAAACCCTGTGTTTCCGAAAATCAAAACCCCCTCTCTACTCTGTAGAGAGGGGGCAGGGGGTGAGTCGAACGGCTATTTTACCAAATGCCCCAAGGCATGCAATATTGCATACAGGTGTTGAGTGGTAGCATTAACCAGGTGAATGAGCTGAAGTAGTAAAAGCGTGTGCATGGCTTTGATCTTTTTAACGACACAAATATGCCTTCAGGCGCAAAAAACCGGGATACTTATTTGGTGAACTGCCCGAAAATGTCGGTGAACGGAAAAAGTGGCGGGATGAATCGGTGAAAACTGCGGTGGAAGCCCTGAGGCCACGGAAATTTTAGAAACTTCGGAGACCTTGCAATCCAAATCAGAATTACTTCAGCAAGTCAATAAAATCGTCAAACAAATAACGGCTGTCATGCGGGCCTGGCGATGATTCAGGGTGATATTGTACCGAGAATGCCTTTTTGCCTTTTACGCGGATACCCTCTATTGATTGGTCGTTCAGGTTAACGTGGGTGATTTCTACTTTATCCGATGCACGCACTGCTTCAGGTACTACGCCAAAGCCGTGGTTCTGGGAAGTAACTTCGCAATGGTCTTTGATGATATTTTTTACCGGGTGGTTCAGGCCACGGTGACCGTTGAACATCTTTTTAGTCGGGATATCATTGGCCAATGCCAGCAACTGGTGACCAAGGCAAATACCGAACAAAGGCTTATCTGATTTTAATATTTCTTTTACAGTATTAATGGCATAAGGCATGGCCGATGGATCGCCGGGGCCGTTTGAGATAAAATAACCATTCGGCGCAAAATCCTGCTCCATTTCGGTAAAGGTGGTTTTTGCGGGGTATACTTTGGCATAAACATCGCGGTCGTCAAAGTTACGCAGAATGTTTTTCTTTACGCCGAGGTCGAGTACAGCCACTTTATATTTAGCGTTTTCATCGCCGAAAGTATAAGTTTCAGTAGTAGATACCTGGGAGGACAGTTCAAGGCCGTCCATCGAAGGAACATCGGCCAATTTCTTTTTCAATTCTTCAATATCCAGTATTTCTGACGAGATAATGGCATTCATGGCACCTTTATCACGGATATGCCTTACCAGTTGGCGTGTATCGATATCAGATATAGAAACGATGTTCTGTACCTGAAAATAATCCTGTATCGACTCCTGAGCCTGTTTACGGGTATAGTAGATATTGTAGTTTTTGCAAACCAGACCGGCTATCTGGATATTATTGGATTCAACTTCTTCTTTCGCGATACCATAATTACCGATATGTGCATTGGTGGTCACCATGATCTGTCCGAAATAAGAAGGATCGGTAAATATTTCCTGGTAGCCGGTCATGCCGGTATTAAAACAGATCTCGCCGGTAGTAGTGCCGATCTTGCCTGCAGCTTTGCCATAAAATATAGTACCATCAGCCAGCAACAATACTGCGGGCAACTTGGTGAAGTTGGTAATCATCGAAAGAAAAAATTAAATGGTTAATATGCCGGTTAAACTGGTGTTCAGCTCCGTGAAATCGTTGAAAAGAAGTGCAGCCGTCGACTACTGGTTTCACGGGTGCAAAAGTAATGATAAAACGCAAATTTAAATACACGAATTGCACTTATTTTATCGAACTTGCATTACAACCTAAAACATATTCGTTGAATTCGAATAAATTCGTGTAATTCGTGCAAAAAATGTCATGTCTGTAACTAAAGAGATCAAGCGGGTAACCACCAACAGCCTGCAGGAAATGAAAAGGCGCGGCGAAAAGATAGCCATGCTAACTGCCTATGATTACTCAATGGCAACTATCGTTGATGAATCGGGTATGGATATCATCCTGGTGGGGGACTCAGCATCAAACGTGATGGCAGGGCATGAAACTACATTGCCGATCACACTCGACCAGATGATCTACCATGCACAATCAGTGGTGCGTGCCGCAAAACGGGCGCTGGTGATCGTCGATCTGCCCTTTGGTTCGTACCAGGGTAATTCAAAAGAGGCGCTTAACTCGGCGATCCGGATCATGAAGGAAGCAGGTGCACATGGCGTCAAAATTGAAGGTGGTGTCGAAATAGCCGAATCAGTTACGCGTATTCTTACAGCTGGTATACCCGTTATGGGTCACCTTGGACTTACGCCACAGTCGATCTATAAATTTGGTACTTATACAGTAAGGGCAAAAGAAGAAAATGAAGCGCAAAAACTGCGGGAAGATGCCCTGAAATTACAGGAATTAGGTTGTTTTGGGATCGTTTTGGAAAAAATACCGGCCAAATTAGCTAAAGAAGTTACCGAAAGTATCAGTATACCTACGATAGGCATTGGGGCCGGTAAACATTGCGATGGGCAGGTGCTGGTGATTCATGATATGCTGGGTATCAACAAAGGTTTTAAACCCCGGTTCCTGCGCCAATATTCAAACCTGAACCAATTGATGAATGCTGCGTTTAAAAGTTATATCGCAGACGTGAAAGCCAAAAACTTTCCGAACCATACGGAGCAATACTAATTTAGTCCATAGATGATAGTCCATAGATGATAGCCAATTTGTGCTATGGACTATAATCCATGGACCATTGACCCAAAACAATGTGCGCAAGAGTTAACATCAAATACCACAATAAGGATATCACCGAAGCTGATGTGCTGTACGAGGATAATCACCTGATAGCTATCAACAAGCGGGCAGGTGACATTGTGCAAACTGATGAGACCGGTGATGAACCGCTGGAGGAAAAGGTTAAAAAATATATTGCTCAAAAATATAATAAGCCTAATGGCGCTTTCCTGGGTGTAGTGCATCGCCTTGATAGGCCGGTGAGTGGCCTTATCTTGTTCGCTAAAACCAGTAAGGCTTTGGATAGGATGAACGCGCTATTCAAATCGCGCGAGATCAAAAAGACATACTACGCCGTGGTGCGTAAACGTCCCGAACCACCTGAAGATACCATTGTAAGCTGGCTGGTTAAAAATCCGCAGAAAAATGTTACCCGCGCTTATGAGATTGAAGTGGGTAACGGGCAGCGCTCTGAATTAAGTTATAAACTGGTAGGCGAGCTGGAGGGCTATTCGCTTCTGGAAGTAAACCCGGTAACAGGCAGGTCACACCAAATCAGGGTGCAATTATCCAGCATTGGTTGCCCTATCGTGGGCGATAATAAATACGGTTACCCTCGTGGCAGTCTGCGCAAAAGTATTTGCCTGCATGCACGCAGACTGCAATTTATCCACCCTATCAAAAAAGAACCTGTCGAGATCGTAGCACCTATGCCTAAAGATGGGTTTTGGGAGAAGTTTGAGGGGATGATAAAGTAGCAGGGTGTTTTATTATTTTCTTCGATCTAATTGCAGGTAAACGTTCGTGAAAGCCTGTTTCTTCCTAAAATTCATGAATTTTTCAACTCAATATTCTAAATTTAAACTATTATCAAATCAGGTAAATCGTGTTAGGAAAGCAGCTGGCGTTATGATCGGGATATCATTAAATGGATTTAGAATTAACAAATCCTGATCGCCACTAATTATACATGTTGCACCTGCTGTAAAAGCTGCCTCAAGAAATTTATTGTCCTTAGAATCCCGACATGCATTTATTTTTAATACGGGTTCAATAATTAACGCATTGGCGATAATATTTTCAATAAAAGCAATACGTGTTTCAAGGGTGACATATTTTTCAAACTTGTCCCTGGTAAATACTATAAAATATTCTGAAGCAATCTCTGCGGAGATTAATAAGGTGCCCGTTTCTCTGGCTTTTTTTAATGCAACGCCTGGCGTTGAGTTTTCATTGAACAATGCACTAAGCAAAGTATTGGTGTCCAATACCCAAAACTCAGTCTTCATTCTTTAGCAACTCATCAAGTTTTTCTGGAGTTAAACCATTCGAATCAGCTTCAGCGGTAGCTTGTTTCATTATCGCAAAAAGCTGTTCATTTGCTGATTTAGTACTGAAAAAATCCGAAAGCCAGGCGTTAATATAAATTTCCGCTTTCCTTTTTACGTTGGAATCTGCATTTTCAAATGCACGGGCGATATACGGAGGCACTGGAATAGATATATTTTCCATCGACTTGCAATTTTGATTCTACTGTTGTTCAAATATACCAAATATCAGCTTCTTTTAAAACCAACTATAACCCTTTTACCTTCCCCCAAATTCCCTCATCCACCCAAATACCTTCACTCAAGCTTTTTTCCCGTGTGCGCAATGTCTTTTCACCGGGGTAAAAGATCTCACCACCTTCTTTATCAGGGCGACTGGTCTTTGAATAAGCAATGATCTCATCAACCAATTCCTGATTGTTTATACCGATCGGTTTTATGGCGATAAATACCTGGGATAGGCCTGCTTCTGGTCCACCTTTGGTAATAGCTGCGGTTGACCGGCCCTGGCTTAATACAGTAGCCAGCAGGTCGAGCACCATCGATAGTCCCGAGCCTTTCCAGAAACCTATAGGTAGCACGCGCTGCGAATCGAGGATGGCTGAAGGATCGGTGCTGAGGTGCCCCGTCTGGTCGTATCCGCCGGGCATAGGTAATTCTTCGTTATGTGATTTATACAGGTTGAGTTTCCCGATGGAATATTGCGAAATGGCCATATCCAGCACCACATGTCCGCCATCGTGCGGAACTGCAATGATCAAAGGGTTATTCCCCAGAACTGGATCGATGCCACCCCAGGGGGCCATATTGGCAATGGTATTGGTAAAGCATATGCCGATCATACCGGCCTCTGCTGCCTGCCAGCCATAGGTGCCGCCTCGCATCCAATGATTGGTGTTTTTAATGGCCACGCATCCTATCCCGTTTTCTTCAGCGAGTTCGATCGCCCGGTCCATACAAAAACGGGCATTGAGCATGCCCGGCCCGTAATGTCCGTCCCATTGCTCCAGGCTGCCTAAGCCCCCTGCTTTAGTAGGCTCTGCGCCAACAGCAATAAATCCATCTTTAACATATTGAACGAAAGTCGGGAAGCGGTTCAACCCATGCGTATAAACCCCATCCCGACTGTTCTCTGCAAATATCTGGGCGCATTGTTCGACTTTGTCTTCGCTAAAATGAAGCGAAAGCAATACTCTTTTGAATTCAGCCTTGAGTATATTGAATGGAATGTGCATTTTTTAGTCTGAAGTCTAAAGTGCTAAGTCTTAAGTCAAAATCTCAATAAAAGTGAATTGAAGACTTTCGACTTAAGACTCCAGACTTATTACAACGAAGCCAGATCGATCACAAAACGATAGCGCACATCGCCTTTCAACATCCGCTCGTAAGCTTCATTGATGTAGTCAATATTGATCACTTCCACATCTGATACGATACCGTGTTCGGCGCAATAATCCAACATTTCCTGTGTTTCTTTGATGCCGCCGATGAGCGATCCTGCCAAACGCCTGCGTTTCATGATCAGGTTAAAAGCAGCCACTTTCGGAGCTTCCGGCGGAACGCCTACCAATACCATGGTACCATCCAGTTTCAGGAGTTGCAGGTAGTCGTTATATTCGTGCTGAGCCGAGATGGTATTGATGATAAAATCCAATGAACCGGCAGCTGCAGCCATCTGCGCCGCATCTTTGGTAACTACAAAATTCTTTGCGCCCAGGCGTTCAGCATCGGCTTTTTTGGATGCAGACGTGCTTAGTACAGTTACTTCAGCGCCTTTTGATGCGGCGAGTTTAACGGCCATGTGACCCAAACCGCCCAGGCCTACTACGCCAACTTTATGGCCTTTTCCCATACCCCATTCCATAATAGGAGAGTAAGTAGTTATGCCTGCGCAAAGTAATGGCGCAACACCCGAAAGCGGTAGTTTATCTGATATGTGAAGTGTGTATTTTTCGTCAACCACGATCTGGTTTGAATAGCCACCGTAAGTAGGCTTGCCTTCTTTATCAAGGGCATTGTAAGTGCCGATCATACCTACATCGCAATATTGCTCTAAACCTGCCAGGCAGCTTGGGCATTGCCTGCATGAATCAACAAAACAACCCACACCTGCTGAATCGCCAACTTTGAATTTGGTTACATGGTCACCCACTTTGGTGATCTTGCCTACGATCTCGTGTCCGGGTACCATTGGGAAAATGGAACCACCCCATTCATCGCGTACCTGGTGAATATCGGAGTGACAAACACCACAGAATAATATTTCTATTTGTACATCATGTGGACCTACCTCGCGTCGTTCGAATTGGAAGGGCTCGAGGAGAATATTTGCCTTGGGAGCGGCATAGCCTTTTACTGGTATCATAAATTTTCTTGGTTTTATGCTGACAAACTTAGGCGATTGACTTTAAAAGTTATGTAATCAAAAAAACATTTTATCAGTATAAAAACCGTGTTTTGCGTAAATAGGCTTGATACAGATCGGGGTGAGATGAACAGGCCGGTTATTATTGCTGTTAAACTAAAACATGATTTTTTAAGTTATTGAAGTTGATACCCTACATCGGGTTGGAATTTCTATTTTTGCAGGTACAAAGAATGAAGAAGATATTATTGTTAGGTGTTTTTGCTTTTGCGCTATTGATTGGGTTTCTGGTTAACTCCTGCAAAAAAAGCACCGATTACCTGCCAACTTTGCTTACCAACGGAAAGTGGCAATTGGCTTCGGTTATGGTTTTTAACTACGTTGGTCCTACCCTTGAAAGTGTTGATACCCTGAACACCAATTGTAACCTTACCCAGGTATTTCAATTTAACACCAATAATACCTGTACCTATGCCAATTTCGACTGTCTCGCAGGCACATCTGGCAGCGGTACCTGGTCATTTAGCACCGATCACCTCTACCTTCATACTACTGTGGTTTGCAAAGATACGACTGCTGCCGGCAGTTCAATACCATTTCAATCGGCACGCATAATTAACCTGGGGCAGTTCTCGCTTGTACTGCAAACCGGCTATCTTCAAACCTACTATTCACCTACCCAGGTGCGTCAAATAACCCAATACGGTTTTGTTAAGGTAAAAACGCAATAAACAGTTGTTTCAACCTTGCAAAATTTTATCTTTGAGTCGTTCAACAAGCAGTTTCAATATTTTTAGTTACAGGCTTCTAATTAAACTCTTAAATAAACCGGCTAATTTGCTTTAGTAAATTAAATCGGTTGAATAGGCAAGAAATTAATGAAAAAAAGGATCGCTATTTTTGCTTCTGGTTCCGGTTCAAATGCGCAAAAGATAATGGAGCATTTCAAACGCAGTTCCGAAGCCGAAGTTGTACTGATATTGACCAACAATCCACAGGCCTACGTTTTACAGCGGGCCGATAACTTCGAAATTCCCTCCCACATTTTTTCGCGGCATGAATTTTACGAAACTGATAACGTGATACGCCTGCTCAAAAATCTTCAGGTCGATCTTGTAGTGCTTGCGGGTTTCCTTTGGTTGGTGCCGCCGGCGTTACTTCAGGCCTTCCCAAACAAGATCATTAACCTGCATCCGGCATTATTGCCAAAATTTGGCGGTAAAGGTATGTACGGTGATCATGTGCACAAAGCTGTATTAGCTGCGGGCGAACCGGAGTCGGGCATCACTATCCACTTTGTCAACGAAAAATTTGATGAGGGCGAGATACTACACCAATCCCGCTTCAAGATCGAACCCGGCGATAACCTCGAAATGATCAAATTCAAAGGCCAGCAATTAGAGCATCAGTATTTTCCAAGGGTGATAGAGAGTTTGTTGAAGAAGATGAAGAGTTGAGGGGGTATCAGGTACCAGATATCAGATACCAGTTATTGGGAGTCGGCTTGCTTTTTCAGATAATTTATATAGCCATTTAACAAACGCAGGCATTCCTGGCAAGCACTTTCAAATTCTTGAAATACATTTTCTGGTATATATCCCTCGTCGAAAGCAATAATTAAGTGGTCGATAGTTTCGGTAGCCGAGCCTCTTGCGTTAACAAAAAACTTTTTTGAGTCAGTATAGTGGTAACGGCCATAACCCTCTGCGATGTTATTGCCAATTGAACGAGAGGAGCGTATAATTTGATCGGTCAATCTATATTGTTCGACAGGTGGAAAATTCTTTGTTAAAGATGAAATGTTATTTCGAAGCAATCGTGCTTTTTTCCAAACATCAAGGTCAGTAAAAGTAGTAATCATAACGATATCGGTTCAGGTAAACAAATGTAACAATACGGTAGATATTAATACGTGTTTCCCCTAAAAATCCCTAATAACAAATACCTGATACCCGATACCTAATACCCGATACCCAAAACCCAATACCCACCTAGTTAAACTTCCCCGCAGGATGCGCCTCATCAAAACCTTCATTCAGGTTTCGATTCCAAAGTTGCTTCGCGTATTCCATAAATTCTTTTGGCCCATGCTTAAATGCCCCATCGAACTTATAATCTCCGCCGTAATAGTCGGTCGCATTAACTTTTACCCGGCTGTTACCGCGTAGCGCATATTTTTTGCTGCCTTCGTGCATAATGATCTTTACATCACTCGGACTTACGTCGCTGCGGCAGGCCAGGTTATATATCAGCCATACCTCTGCTTTGCCATCATGATTCAGATCGGTGATTGCGAAGGTTTTAGCCAGGAATCCGCCCGAGATATCAAATTCACATTCGTCCGTATAATCATATAGCTGCCAGGAAGGGGCCCATTTGTTATATTTAATTGTATAACAATAAGCATGAAGATAAACGCCGGTTTGGCGATGCCCGGTATCGATTGCGTCATCTTCAGTCGTTAGGATCACATGCTCGCCATCTTTATCGGTAAATTTAACGGCCGTATCTATACTTCCCTTGTATTTTACGTTTTTGGGTATTAATGAGGTATCCAGTTTGCTCGAAATAACCTGAACCTGCCCTGCGTTCGGTTGACGGCAAGAAGCCAAAAGTAAGATCAGCGCAGGCAACAACAATAGTGATTTCATCCCTTCAGGTTTGAATTGTTGAAAGCGAAGGTAGGAAAGAAAAGATGATTTCTGAAAACTGCTATCGATGGTAAACGAGTTGGCCTTCTTGCTGTATTACCAGTGAATGCAGCTCTTGATGGTCTGCTAAATACCTGATCGAAAAAAATAACAACTAGCGTAATAGGAGGGTGAGAATTGAATGATTATTCTTTGACAAAAGTTAAGGTACAATTATTTGAGCAATTGGTCTGATTGAGTGTTAAAGTATCTTGTTTGATGGAATAGGTATAGGTCGTTTGGGTCAGGTCGGCCGCGCCATTAAATTTTAGGGTAAGGTTATCGCCACTAATGCTGTAGCCAGTGCATGCCGAGAAAAAAGTCGACTGCACTTTGCTGGGCCAAATAAATTGAATATACAAAGGGCCACTTGTATTCGCTGCCGTAAATAATATTTCAGTGGTGCGCCATTTACCGGTAAGGGCGTCACTGCCAGATTCTTTTTTGCAGGAAAACGCACAAATCAGCAAAAGTAATACAAGGGTGATTTTTGATTTCATGCCTCTATTTTTTGGTAAATACGCATCAAAATTAGGGAACGCTACATCGCTATCATAACATTTCTAATTTCAATAAATAATCTCTTTTCTACCGTCTCAAATCACTACCTTTGCGGCTCTAAAAAACAGTGTGTCCATGAGTCAATCCGTTCAAATCAAGAATGCCTTAATTTCAGTCTATTACAAAGACAATCTCGAACCTATTATACTCGAGTTACAGCGCCTCGGCGTTAATATTTACTCTACCGGTGGAACCGAAACGTTCATCCGTAATTTAGGTGTTGATGTGATAGCTGTTGAAGATCTTACCTCATATCCGTCTATCCTCGGTGGACGGGTAAAAACGCTGCATCCTAAGGTATTTGGCGGTATTTTGGCACGACGTAATTTTGAAGGCGACCAGGCACAACTGGCGCAGTACCAGATACCCGAGATCGACCTGGTGATTGTTGATCTCTATCCTTTCGAAGAAACGGTAAGATCGGGTGCAGCGCAAGACGAAGTGATCGAAAAGATCGATATTGGTGGTATCTCACTGATACGTGCTGCTGCAAAAAATTTCAAAGACGTGGTGATCCTGGCTTCAAAGGATGACTATACCGAATTAGAACAAATCCTTAAAACGCAGAACGGCGAATCTACATTTGATCAGCGTCGTTCCTTCGCGCAGAAGGCATTCAATATTACATCGCATTACGATACAGCTATTTTTGGTTATTTCAGCCAGGAAGAGCAATTGCCGGTTTTCAAACAAAGTATACAGCAAAGCAGCGTTTTGCGTTATGGCGAAAATCCGCACCAGAAAGGCGTGTTCTACGGTAACCTGGATGCCATGTTCACCAAACTTAACGGCAAAGAGCTTTCTTACAATAACCTGGTTGATGTTGACGCAGCAGTAGCGCTGATCGATGAGTTTACTGAACCTACCATTGCTATCTTAAAACATACCAATGCCTGTGGTATTGCCAGCAGGCATTCCATCAAACAAGCCTGGTTGGATGCCCTCGCATGTGACCCGGTTTCGGCTTTTGGCGGCGTGATTATCGCTAACGACGAGATAGATGCTGAAACGGCTGCCGAGATCAATAAACTATTTTTTGAGGTGTTGATTGCTCCGGCATTTACTGATGAAGCGGTGGAGATTTTTAAAGCAAAAAAGAATCGGATCATTCTTGTACGCCAGCAGGTTGAATTACCCGTAAAGCAATTCAAGACCCTCTTGAATGGCGTTATTGAACAGGATAAGGACATGGTGGTTGAAGGCCCGGCCCAAATGCGCACAGTGACCGAAAAGCAGCCTACCGAACACGAATTGCACGATTTATATTTTGCAAATAAAGTGGTAAAGCATACCAAATCAAATACCATCGTTTTTGCTAAGAACAATCAGTTGCTGGCAAGTGGAGTTGGACAGACTTCGCGTGTCGATTCGCTAAAGCAGGCTGTTATCAAAGCAAATAGCTTTGGCTTCGACCTAAATGGTGCGGTAATGGCATCAGATGCATTCTTTCCATTCAATGATTGTGTTGAGTTGGCAGCGGAAGCTGGCATAACCGCGGTATTGCAACCCGGTGGCTCAGTAAAGGACCAGGACTCGGTCGACATGGCAAACCAGAAGGGTATCGCTATGGTTGTGACTGGTGTAAGGCACTTTAAACATTAATTATAAGTTAAGCGCAATATCTTTGATATTTTTTCGCTTTTGTTAACAAGTATGCCTACTATTACGTATAATTTTTTCAATTTAGAAGAATAATTTTTCGGATACTAAAACATGGGTTTGTTTAATTTTTTTACGCAGGAAATAGCCATCGACTTGGGCACTGCTAATACCCTTATAATACACAATGATAAGGTGGTGGTTGACGAACCATCAATTGTTGCTTTTGACCGTACTACCAATAAAGTGATAGCTATCGGTCGCCAGGCGATGCAGATGGAGGGTAAAACCCATGAAAATATCCGCACGGTTCGCCCATTGAAAGATGGGGTAATTGCCGACTTTAATGCTGCCGAGCACATGATTCGCGGCATGATCAAAATGATCAACAAGGGCAAAGGATGGTTTTTCCCATCCCTGCGTATGGTGATCTGTATTCCTTCAGGTATTACCGAAGTAGAGAAACGCGCCGTGCGCGACTCGGCCGAAATTGCCGGTGCTAAAGAAGTATACCTGATACACGAACCTATGGCCGCTGCTGTAGGTATCGGCATCGATGTGGAAGAGCCTATGGGCAATATGATTATTGATATAGGCGGTGGTACTACCGAGATCGCTGTGATCGCTTTATCGGGTATTGTTTGCGACCAGTCGATCCGTGTTGCAGGTGATAATTTCGACTCTGATATCGTACAATATATCCGTCGCCAGCATAATATCATGATCGGCGACCGTACTGCAGAAAAGATAAAAATTGAAGTCGGCGCTGCTTTACCAGAAATTGCAGATCCACCTGCTGATTTTGCAGTTCAAGGTCGTGATTTGATGACTGGCGTGCCTAAGCAGATCATGGTATCCTATACCGAAATTGCGCATTGCCTGGATAAATCAATATCGAAGATTGAAGAGGCGATTCTGAAGGCATTGGAAATTACGCCCCCTGAATTGTCGGCTGATATTTACCAAACCGGTATTTACCTGACTGGCGGTGGAGCTTTATTGCGCGGCCTTGATAAGCGTGTAGCAGCAAAAACCAAACTGCCTGTTCACGTTGCCGAAGACCCGCTTCGCGCTGTTGTTCGGGGAACCGGTACGGCTTTAAAGAATATTGGTAATTTTAAATTCCTGATGCAATAGGTTAGTGATTAGTAGACTGTGATTAGTGATTGGTGATCAGCATGTTAATGCTGATGATTTTACCAGAGAATTAGTCACAAGTTAACCAATCACCAGTTAACAAATCTCTGCCCAATGCGTAACCTCCTGGTTTTTATCACTAAGTACAACGCATTTTTTTTATTCCTTATTTTTGAGGTTAGCGCCCTGGTCATTTACATCAGGTACAACTCCTTTCAGAAGGCAACATTTATCAGTTCGACATCCCAGGTAACTGGCGCTATGTACACACAGGTGAACGGTTTGAAAAGCTACCTGTCTCTTTCTGAGGTAAACGATAGCCTGGCTCGTGAAAATGCCCGCCTACGTAACCAGCTAAAAACCTCTTTTTACAAAGACAGTTCGGTACGCCGGCAGGTAAAGGATACTTTTTACAAACAGCAATATACTTTTATCGAAGCTAAGGTTATTAATAACTCAACCAATCGGAGTACTAATTACCTTACTATCGACAGAGGCAGCAGACAGGGTATAGCAAAAGGCATGGGTGTTATCTGCGGTGCGGGACTGGTTGGTAAGGTTGTTTACGTGGGTGATCATCTTTCAATAGTACAATCGCTGCTACATAAGGATTCGCGTTTTAGTGCGATGCTGGCCAAAGGTAAAGAGCTGGGCTATATTGAATGGAGTGATGACCTCGACCCGCACAAAGGCATTTTGAAGGATGTGTCTAATAACGCCCAACCTAAATTGGGTGAACAGGTGGTTACTTCCGATTATTCGCTGTTTCCGGCTGGTATTCCGATAGGGAAAATAAGCAACCTGCATACACGCGCCGGGGGCTATACACTGAATATGGAAGTAAGCCTGGCAGTTGATTTCAGCAAATTGCAATATGTGGAGGTGGTGGTTAATAAGTTAGCATCAGAACAAGCGGGTCTGGAGGCGCAGGAAAAGAAAAATGAGTAGAATTATACTGATCAATTTTTTACGTTTTACCGCGCTGCTTTTTTTGCAGGTTTTTTTGTTGAAAAATATAACCCTTTACAATATTTCAACGCCTTACCTGTATATCCTCTTCATCCTTTTATTGCCTTTCGAAACGCCAAACTGGTTGCTGTTCGCCCTTGCTTTTGTGATGGGCCTGAGTATCGATGCCTTTTACGATACGCCGGGCTTACACGCCGCGGCCTGTATCGTACTGGCTTTTGTAAGGATACTCTTTATCAGCATCACAGTTCAGCAGGAAGGTTTTGATCACGAACCGGAGCCTACTTTGAGTACAATGGGTTTCAGATGGTTTTTTACTTACACCTTAATACTCACCCTGGTTCACCATTTTTTCCTTTTTAACCTCGAAGTTTTTCGCTTTTCAGAAATACCCTATACGCTCGGTCGCTTTGTTTTGAGTTCGATATTTACTGTATTTTTGATGCTGCTTACAGGGTTTTTATTTTTCAGAAGGAAAGAGCGTAAATGAACAGATTTTTCGGGCGCCGCTACATTATCTCAGCTATATTTATTGTTCTGATCCTGGTGCTGCTGGGCCGCTTGTTCTATGTTCAACTGATCGACGACCGTTACCGGATCTACGCCGAGAGTCAGGCGAAGCGCATATTTTATTTAAATCCGGCACGCGGGCCAATACTCGATCGGAACGGTAAGATTTTGGTGCAAAATCAGGCCTTTTACGATATCATGGTTACCCCAAACCTGGTAAAGGCACCTTTTGATACGGGCGAATTTTGCAAACTCCTCAATATAGATACCGCTGAGTTTAACCGAAGAATGAAAAAGGCTGTGAAGGTATCACGTACCCGACAGTCGGTATTTGAAAAGCAGTTGTCGCCCGAGGCCTATGCATCAATTGAAGAACGTTTGTCTGA